>JAYYRS010000326.1:0-8979 GCA_036126975.1 Myxococcota bacterium | reverse complement strand
GACCACCGGACTCGCGACGTCCGTGGGTCCCCTCGGCATCGACATCGGCACCAGTGGACTCGCGTGGGACTGCACGAACCAGCGGATGTTCGGCGCCGACGGTCAGGGCGACCGGATCTTCGAGGTCGACCTCACGACGGGTGCGGCGACACGGATCCGCGAGACGGACGTCCCATTTGGCAGCGTCGGCATCGAGTACGACCGCGTGTCCGGCCTGCTCTACGCGTCCACCGGCACCGCGCTGTACTCCATCGAACCCAGCACCGGAGCATCGACACGCGTCGGCGGACTCGCAGCATCGAACATCGACGACCTCGCCTGGCATCCCGCCTGCCCCTGAGTCATGGACGGCCCACGAGGGGACCGAGCCGGCATCAGAGCAGCAACCGCCAGGCAGGCGATGTGGCCCATAGCGCGGCGAACATCGCCGCCGTCTGCCGCTTCTTCTTCGACCAGAGGAACCGCATCTGCCCCTGCAGGAAGGGCGCACTGAGGAACGCGGTCGCGAGAGCGACCGATTCCCTCGCGTTGACGGCCTTCAGCGTCTCCCGATCGAATCCCCCCCGGAAGGTCCGACCCGTCTCGACCCGCGCGCGCGCCAGCGCCTGCGCACGATGCAGCAGTGCATCCTCCTCGACCACCTCATCGATGAGACCGACAGCGCAGGCCTCGGTTGCTGTCGGACGCCATGCCTCCGGGCCCAGCATACGGCGGGCCACGGTCGCACCCATGAGCGCCTCGAACATCACGCTGGAGCAGCCCTCTGGGGTGATGCCCAGCCGCGCAAACGGGGTCAGGAAGGTCGCAGACTCCGTGGCGACCACCGCATCGCACAGCGTCGCAGACGTGACTGGAGCGCCGATGGCCGGTCCATTGACCGCGACGATGATGGGTTTGTCGAGGTCGATGAACGCATCGAACAGCGCCTGGTTGCGCGCGGCGATCATCGCGTGCAGCGTCCGGGGGTGCTGCAGTCGCAGCGTCGCTCCGAGGTTCACACCGGCGCTGTAGTAGGCGCCGGTCCCCGTCAGGACGACGGCCGCGGTGTCGGCGTCGAGGTGGGCCGACCGCAGGGCATCGGTGAGGGCCCCCAGCATCGCTGCAGTCCAGCCGTTCAAGCGCCGTGGATGGTTCAGCGTCAGGGTGGTCACCCCTTCGACGGTCGTGGTCAGGACCAAGGGCTGCGACATGGCTCGCTCCGGGATGCAGCCTTCGTACCACCCCGCGGCATCTGCGTGCACTCAGCCGGGGAGCCGCTCCCAGGCATCGAAGAGCCCGGGGACACCCACCGGCGCAACGCTGCGCTCGTACCACCGGAATTCAGCACTCCGCTGCTCATCATACGGCGGAGTGAAGACATCGAGCAGCTCCGTATAGACATCCGCCTTCAGGCAATGGACGTTGCCGCGTGTGGGGGTGAGGGTCGCGTGGTCGCCGGCGCCGACCACACCGTCGGCGACCTGACGAAGGCGGTACCAGTCCTCCCGGTCCGGATGCGGCGTTCTGTCGAAGGCCGTGATGCGTGCGGCGCCGCGCAATCCGAGGATCACACCCGTCATCCGGGGATGGTCATGGAGCCCGATGGCCTCTCCCGGCTCGAAGTGCAGCGTCGCGACGCTGAAGTGCCCGCCATGGTGGACCCCTTGGACCGCAGGTCGCCCCGCGACCGTGTCCTCGTACTGCCGCAGGAAACGACGGAAGGGACGATCGCGCAGGTCGAGCGCCTTCATCAGGCGGGCGACGTCATCGACATGGGATTCCGGGTCCCAGCCGGGACTGAACTGGGCCTCCGCGAGCGCGGAGAGCTGCTCAAGGAAGCGGGACCAGTCCAGGCTCCGTCCGGCATGTGCAGGTGCGTGCGCCCGGGCCGCGAGCAGCCCGAGCACGGCCTTCGCACTGAGCCGCATGGCGTGACGTCGGGTGACGGGCACGATGACTCCTGGTGGGCCACCAGCCTACCGCCCCGCAGCGGCGACCGAAGCCCCGGGGTCCACCTGCGCGGGACTGCCTCAGCCGGGCAGCATCACTGCGAGCACCAGCTGAAGCCAGGACTGCCGGACCGGCGGGGTCGGCGCGGGGGGCAGCGGCGCTGGACAGGCTGGCGCCTCGATGACCGCGACAGCACGGTGGATCTCTCCCTCCATTCCGACCGTGAACGCACTGAGATCTCGCAGTGTCGCGGTTCCGCCTGGCGGGATCTCCGGACCAGCGTCCGACCCGATGCGCACACTGATGTCCACATGAAGCGGAGATGGACAGCCGTTCTTCAGCTGCGTTCGCGTGCCATCGAATGCCAGCGAGATGCAGTCTGGCTGTCCGACGAACTGGAACGAGACCGGACCACAGGCCGCCCCATCGGCGCCGCCGTGGACCGGGGGAGCCGCGAAGGCATTCATGGCGGTGAAGAGGGCAACATGCAACATGGCGACTCCGGGAACGGCGTCATGCACTGCAAGGCGCGGACCAACACGAGGATCCCTGCAGGTGCCGTGTTCTCGCCCCATTCGCAGGAGCGCGTACACGGAACCACGACATCCGGGTCGCGCCACTGGTGCGCTCCGCCGTCGCCAGGAACCGATGTGCACGACTGCGGGAGGTCCAGCCCGTGCCCACTCCATGCGATGCTGCGGCGCCGGCTGGCTCGGCGTGCCTCCCCGGTCCGGTCGGGACCGCGACCCGCAGACGGGTCCCGGCGCGGCAGGAGACCGGCCCTCCCACCTCGCCCCCACACAGCGGAGTCAACATGGACCTGGCAAAGATGCTCACGGACATGGTGCCGTTCATCGGAACCGTCGGCCTCGTTTTCGACCACATCGGCCCGGGCGAGGCCCGCGCCGTGCTGCCATATCGGCCAGCCGTCGGAAACCACATCGGGACCGCGCATGCCGGTGCGGTCTACACGCTTGGCGAATCTGCATCCGGCGGCGTCGTGCTGAGCCTGTTCGCCGACCAGCTCCCCCTCGGCGGCTTCATCGCACTCAAGGGTTCCCAGGTCACCCACACCAAGGCTGCTCCGGGTGACGTGGTGGCGACCGCCCGACTCACCGGAGACGCGCATGCGGTCCGGTCGGCCTACGACGAATCCGGACGCGTCGACTTCGACGTCGAGGTGGTGATGACCGTGGGCGCCGTCGAGACCGCCCGCGTCACCTACACCTGGGCGGTGCGCGCCCCTCGAAGCTGAGGTCATCCGCGCGGTCCCCCGCGGCCGACCCGCTCAGAGTTCCGCGATCAGCGCCACCAGGAAGATCATGATGTAGAGCAGGAAGACCAGGACGGTCAGGACGATGTTGACCACGGACACCCAGAATCCGGCCTTCACCGTCCCCGCCTCCGGATGGGTCCTTCCGGACAGGGCCTCCCAGGCACGGATCTTCGCCTGGGCACTCCTTGCCATGATGAGCCCGGGAATCGAGAAGAACACTCCGCCACACGCAAAGCTCAGCACGGCCAGCACGATCACGGCCGTGCCGTTGACCGGCGGGGGCGGGGGTGGCTCTGGCGTGAAGGACCGATCAGGATCCAGGCCGGTGTCTTCCGGGAAGACGCCGGCGCGCGCATCGGCGTCCGCGGCCCGGGCGGTCTCGGCCTGCAGGAGCGCCTGCGCAGCCGCTGACTCACCTCCGTCGCCATCGGGCGGCTGGCCGCCTCCGAGAGCGGCCGCGAGCAGCGCATCCTTCTGCTTCTGGTAATCCGAGTCGGTCAGCAGCCCCGACTCATGGAGGTCCTTCAGCTCCGAGAGCTGGTTCTTCAGGTCGCTCGCCATCGATCCTCCCGGTCGCCGGCCGACCCTACCCGATCGGACCCATCGAGAGGGCGGAAGTTGCGCATGCAGGGTCGCGGTCCCCCGCGATGCACCCGCACGCTCAGGGCGGGTCCACGTACCCGAGCCGTTCCAGCTGGGCCCGCGCTGCCGGATCGATGGCCGTGGATTCGACGCGGCCGCTCCGCCAGGGGTGCGCCGTCTGCATGGCAGCCCATGCGGCCTGCCCCCGGGCCACCGCGGCCCCGCGGCGAGCGCGCTGGTCCGTCCGGTCTCCATCCTGCACGCCCATGCGCGGCTGCAGCTCCACCATTCCCCCCACCGAGTCGGTCAGGTAGAGCCAGTCGTCGAACATCACGGCGTCGCGGTCGACACCCCGAAATCGGGTCCATGCCCCATAGACCCGTCGGTCGGGCCGCGCCCCGCCGAGCTCTGGCACGAGGCTCTGGCCATCCAGCGGACCGGGCGCCGGGACGCCCGCGAGCGCGAACACGGTTGGTGGGACGTCGATCAGCCCGACGTCTGTCAAGACGGTCCGGCGCGCGTCGACCGAGCGCCCCCACATCGCCAGCGGCACGTGCAGGTTCGAGCGATACAGCAAGCTGCCATGCCCGCCACTGCCGGGGATCGAGGGGTGGCTGTCCAGACCCTCGCCATGGTCACTCAGCAGGATGATCAGTCCATCGTCCCAGCCTGGGGTCTCGGACAGCGCGGTGAGAAACCCGTCCGCCTGCTCTGCGGCGGTCCGCATCGCGTCGTCATACTCTCCAAAGGGCGCGCCATACCGACCGCGCAGGTCCGAACGCGTGAGGTCGGACCCGGCACCCCTGCTGTGCTCGTGGACCTCCATGACATCGACAAAAAGCAGCAGCGGGTCCTTCGCATGGTCCGTGGCACACCGAAGGGCCTCCGCGTAGACGGCCGGGCCGCTGGGGAGCTTCTCCGTGGAGGTGTCCGGGTGCAGCCCATGGTCATCCATCCACGGAAACACCACCGTGCTGTCCGTGTACCGGTCGAACCCTCGCGCAAACCCGAAACGAGCGTTGAGGTTGGGGTTCGCGGTGACGCCGCAGGTCGCGTATCCCTGCGCGCGGAGCGCCTCCGCGAGCGTAGGCAGCGCATCGGGCAACCCGTGCGAGAGTTCGTCCGTGATTCCAAGCGTCGGGGGCTGTCGGCCCGTCAGCAGCGCACCGACCGACGGGCGCGTCCAGCTGGACGGTGCCCAGGCTCGCGCGAAACGGACCCCCTGCTCGATCCGCCGGTCCAGGGGAGCGCTGCTGTCCCGACCCCATCCCCACGCACCCATCCGGTCCGCGCGAACCGTATCGAGCAGAAGTACGAGGATGTCCGGCGGACCAGCCGCCGCAACGGTCTGGCCGGTGCAGGCGGACAGACCCAAGAGGGCGAGGATGCATGAAAGCCGTGGCACACCCGAGGATCGCATGTGCGGACCCGCGGGGGGTACCGAGTGGTGCGAATCGCTTCGACCAATGGTCCCACCACCCGCATCGGCCACGTGTGGCGAGCAGCCTCGCTCCGCCAGTGGTTTCATGGGGCGCTCCCGCGAGCGACCGGCCGCGAGGCGTCCAAGCGACCCACCGGATGACAAGGAGGCCCACATGCGCATGCAACGACTGAACATGGACAACTCCTGGCACATCACGCTGGGCGACGTGCGGTTGTTGGTCGACCCCTGGCTGGAGGGAGCCGAGGTCGACTACAGCCGGTGGCTCAACGTCCAATGGCACCGGACCGCCCCGGTGCCCTATGACCAGGTTCCCGGACATGACCTCGTCCTCATCACCCAGAAGTATCCGGACCACTGCCACGCGCCGACCCTCGCCCGCCTGCAGCCCGCAGTCGTCTGCGCGCCCGCCTCCCTCGGACGACGACTCGGCCGCATCCTTCCCGATGCGGACCTCCTGCTGTTCGACGAAGACCACCCCGAGCAACGGTTCGGTCGTCTCCGGCTCATCCACCTCCCCACCCGCCGACGGATCGACCCAATCTACGACGCCTACGCACTCGCTGTCGGAGAGGAGGTGATCCTGGTCGCGAATCACGGCATCGAACTCGATGCTGGCCACCAAGAGCGGCTTGGCAGCATTGGCCGGGTCGATGTCCTGATGAGCCCCTTCAACCGCTACGTCCTCCCATCCCTCCTGGGCGGAGTCGTCGCGCCCGGGCTCGACGGACTCAAGGCCCTGGTCGCGGCGACCGGGCCCCGGGTCGTCATCCAGACCCATGACGAGCTGAAGCACGGAACCGGCCTCGTGCCCCGCCTCGCGCGGATCGAACCCTTCGTACCCGAGACGGCTGCGCAGTATCCGTGGCTTCAATCCCGCTTCCGCGACATCTCCGACTACACACCGGTGCGCCCATGAACCCATCCCGCAGAGCCCTCGTCGACATCACCATCATGTACATACTGGTCGGCATCCTCGGCGGGTGGGTGGCGCAGGCGATCGACGGCACGCTGGTGGTTCGCGCTGCGGCTGCGGACCTCGCGATGACCGCCCTTGTCTTCGGATTCTCGATCTGGCGGTCCAACACCAGCGCCTATGACGCCTACTGGAGCGTCATCCCGAGCTACCTGACGGTGTGGCTCTTCTGCGTCTGCGAAGGTTCCAGCTGGAGTGGCTGGGCCTGGGCGACCTTCGCCATGGTCAACCTCTGGTCATGGCGACTGACCCACAACTGGGCGAGAGGATGGCCCGGATGGGAGCACGAGGACTGGCGCTATGTCGACTTCCGGACGTCCCAGCACCCAGCCTTGTTCCAGCTCACGAACCTGTTCGGTCTGCACCTGTTTCCGACCGTCATCGTCTTTGCGGCCTGCCTTGCGCTATTCGACGTCGCGACGGCCGCGGGTTTCACCGCCTGGTTGATGCTCGCGGGGCTCGGCGTCGGTCTGATCGGTGTCGCCCTGGAGCTTGTCGCGGACAACCAGCTCGCGGCGTTCCGCAAGCGGCCTGACCCGAAGCCCGGAGACATCCTGGATACAGGTCTGTGGGGCGTCATCCGCTACCCCAACTACCTCGGGGAGATGCTCTTCTGGTGGGGCGTGGCGCTCTGTGGGCTCGGTGCGGGCGGTGCCTGGTGGGTCGGACTGGGCGCCGCGGCCATGGTGGGCCTCTTCGCCGGTGCGTCGATCCCGATGAAGGACAAGCGCATGAGCGCCCGCCGACCGGCCTTCGCGGACTACAAGGCGCGCGTGCCGGCCCTGCTTCCCAGGCTCTGGTAGCCCGCGCCCGACGGTCAGGGGCGTGACGGATTGGACGCCGGAGCCATCACGGGCGGATGCCGGATTCGGAGCCGAGCCGACCCATGGGGGGCGA
Source organism: Myxococcota bacterium (assembly GCA_036126975.1). Classification (GTDB taxonomy): domain Bacteria; phylum Myxococcota_A; class UBA796; order UBA796; family UBA2385; genus JAYYRS01. The sequence continues at coordinate 1,878 of JAYYRS010000326.1, read as the reverse complement.
TGGGGCCTGACGAATCGGGCCGGCCCCGATACCCTGCGCCCATGAAGGCCCTCTTCCTGATTCCGCCCAGCCAGTACAACGCGCGAGACCTGCCGATCGACCGCGTGTACGGGTGCAACTACGGCTTCGACTACAAGCCTGCGATCCACTTTCTGGGGGTCGCGACGTACGCTCGCGACGTGCTTGGCTGGGAGGTGCGGTTCCTCGACTGCCCGGCCGAGGGCCTCGACGCGCTCGCCTTCGAGGACCACGTTGGCGAGACCGGCTACGACGTCGTGCTGCTCTGGTCGACCTACCTCTCCGCGATCGAGGACCTGACCGCAGCGCGGCACATCGCAAAGGCCCAGACCGCGGCCCGATTCGTGTTCATGGGCACGGCCTCGACGTGGCGCCCCGAAGAGTTCGACGTGGATGGCAGGAGCTGGCTTCTTCTCGGGGAGCCCGAGCACACCCTGCGAGACCTCGACGCGATCTGGTCGGGACAGCGCCCCGTGGAGGAAACACCCGGTCTCGGCTACTGGACGAACGGCGCGTTCCAGCGCGGTGGCTTCCGGAACCTGCTCGACGTCACCACCCTTCCCATGCCCGACCGAACGCTCCTCAAGGGGCAGTACCGCGCCAACCGCCTCGATGTGTCGCCGATCACCGTGATGGCCGTCAGTCGGGGATGCGGCTTCCGCTGCACATTCTGCACGACGAACGCCATCGATCAGGCCATCGACCTGGAGTTCAAGCGGATGCAGCCGGTGTTCACCGAGCGTCCACCACTGCGGAAACGGACCGCGCAGCAGATCATCGATGAATTCCGGGCGATCGCTGCACTGGGCTACGGCGGCGTCGAGATCGCCGACAACATCTTCACGTGGGGAAAGAAGCGCACCATCCAGATCTGCGACGGAATCGCCGACCTCGGGCTCCACTGGATCTGCCTGGCCCGCGCAAACATGCTGCATGACCCGGAGCAGATCCAGGCGATGTCCCGCGCCGGCTGCAAGATGGTCTACATGGGATCCGAGAGCTTCGACGACGGACTCCTCGACGACATGGTGAAGGAGATCAAGGTCCGGGACGTCCACAAGGCGGTCCGGACCTGCAGGGAGAACGGCATCGAGCCCGAGGTCAGCGTCCTCATTGGCGGAAGTCCGAACGAGACATGGCGCACCCTCTTCAACTCCTGGCGCGCCGCAAGACGGCTCGGCACCAAGTTCGTGCATTTTTCGGTGGCGCTGCCCAGCCCTTCCACCGAGATGTATGACCAGGCGATGAAGCACGGGTGGTTCATCGAGGGAGACTTCCGACCGGCCGACAATGCCCGTGAGGTCATCATCGACCTGCCGAACCTGACGCACCGCGACCTCCAGATGGCCCTGAAGCTCGCCTATGCAACCCAGTACCTGTCCCCGGACGGCATCTGGAAGCATGCCCGGACGGTCCGAAACCTCGGCGACCTCCGTCACAAGGTGCGGAGCGCCGGTCGTCTCTTCGGATTTCTCCTCGAGCAGGACGACGACCGCGCACTGCAGCTGGTCCCAGCGGGGCGTGTCACGCCATTCCCTCCCTGAGCTTGCGCCGACCTCCTCGAATGGCGAGGAGACCGGTGCGCGGAGAGTCCACCGGGCAAAGATGCCGGCACCGGTTCCGACCAGCTACCATCCACTCGATGCTGGGGTACAGGAGCTTCAGCCATGCCCGTTTCCGACTCCACCAGAAAAGCAGCCATGGGACTTGCCGTTGCGGGCAGCTGCCTGCTGGTCGCAGAGCTCGGCTTCCGACTCTGGGTGGGCGTCTTCGACGACAGCCTCTCTCAGCGGATCGAGAAGCACCGCACGTTCTTCGCTCCCACCGCCGACCTGCCCGACATCCTCTATGAGCCGCATC
>JAYYRS010000325.1:0-2926 GCA_036126975.1 Myxococcota bacterium | reverse complement strand
ACGGAAGATCTGCAAGATCATGGACCTTGCCATGAAGAACGGGGCGCCAGTGATCGGTCTGAACGACTCGGGCGGGGCGCGCATCCAGGAAGGAGTGGTGAGTCTCGGAGGCTACGCCGACATCTTCCTGCGCAACACCATGGCCAGCGGGGTGGTGCCCCAGCTCTCGGCCATCCTCGGGCCCTGCGCCGGCGGTGCGGTCTACAGCCCCGCGATCACGGACTTCATCGTCATGGCCAAGGGCACGAGCTTCATGTTCGTGACGGGCCCGGACGTCATCAAGACGGTCACACACGAGGACGTCACGAAGGAGGAACTGGGCGGCGCCGAGACCCATCACGAGGTCAGCGGTGTGGCGCATTTCACCGTGCCGGATGAACTCGCGGCCCTCGCCCTCCTGCGAGAGCTTCTCAGCTACCTGCCGCAGAACAACCTCGAGGAGGCGCCCCGCAAGGAGACCGACGACCCGGTGGACCGCGTGGTCCCTGCGCTCGATGACATCGTGCCCGCGAACCCCAACAAGCCCTACGACATTAAGGACGTGATCACTGCGGTGGCCGATGACGGGCGGTTCTTCGAGGTCCAGCCGGACTTCGCGGCGAACATTGTGGTCGGCTATTGCCGACTGGGCGGGCGCAGCGTCGGTGTCGTCGCCAACCAGCCGGCTCACCTCGCGGGCGTGTTGGACATCAACGCCTCGATGAAGGCCGCGCGCTTCGTGCGGTTCTGCGATGCCTTCAACATCCCACTGTGGGTGATCGAGGACGTGCCGGGGTTCCTGCCGGGGGTCAACCAGGAGCATGGTGGCATCATCAAGCATGGAGCCAAGCTCCTCTATGCGTTCTGCGAGGCCACGGTGCCGAAGGTGACCCTGATCACGCGGAAGGCGTATGGGGGCGCGTACTGCGTGATGAACTCCAAGCACATCCGGGCCGATCTCAACTTTGCCTGGCCCACGGCGGAGATCGCGGTCATGGGCCCCGACGGGGCCGTCAACATCATCTTCCGCAAGGAACTCGCGAATGCGGAGGATCCGGTCGCCCGGAAGGCAGAGCTCGTGGCGGACTACAGGGAGAAGTTCGCGAATCCGTATCGCGCAGCCCAGCTCGGGTACGTCGACGAGGTGCTCTTCCCGCGGGATACCCGCGCCCGCTTGATCGAGGCGTTCGACAGCCTCGAGAACAAGCGGGACTCCAATCCGCGCAAGAAGCACGGGAACCTCCCCATCTGACGCAGATCCGGGAGCGGGGGGCGCCAGACCGCTATGCTGGGGGCCCGCCTCCGAGGTCCCGATGTCCCGCCTGCCTTCGTGTTCTGCCGCCCTGCTCATCGCCTGTGGAACAACGGGCAAGCCCGCAGACCCGCCGATGGATGCCGATGGGGACGGCTTCGAAGCGGAGGAAGACTGCGATGACGCCGACCCGGCGGTGAATCCAGCCGCGCAGGAGCTCTGCAACGGTCTGGATGATGACTGCGACGGCGCAATCGACATCGACGACCCGGATGTCGAGGGGACGTCGACCTGGTCGGTGGACTCCGACGGAGACGGGTTCGGCGATCCGACCCTCTCGGCCGATGGCTGCGTTCAACCCGAGGGAACGGCAGACAATGCGGACGATTGCGACGACCGCAATGACGCAATCCACCCTGCTGCGGACGAGACCTGCGATGGGGTCGACAACGACTGTGATGGGGCTGTCGATGCGGCCGACGAAGGCGTCGTGGGGGCCAGTGCATGGGCGCCCGATGTCGATGGAGATGGCTTTGGGGATCCGACGCGGGCGGTCGACGGCTGTGAGCCACCGGAGGTCGGGTGGGTCAACAACGCCGCGGACTGTGACGATGACGACCCGCTGACCCATCCGGCCGCGGTCGAGACCTGCGGAGATGGCGCAGACAGCGACTGTGATGGCTTCGACGGCCCGGCGCGCTTCGATGGAAGCGGGACGCTGGGGTGCGCCCAGGTATGGTGGGACGGCGCTGACGGCGTGTCTGGCTTGGGGACCGACGTCGCCGCTGCGGGTGATGTCGATGGTGATGGGCTGTCTGACGTTGTGGCGGTGTCCAACGGCGCAGCCTGGCTGTTCACGGCGATCTCCGCGGGCGGTGGCGACTCGAGCGGTGCCCACATCGAGATGGCGCCGCTCGGCCCAGGCGGCGCCGTCGCGGCGGGTGACCTCAACGGCGATGCCAACGTGGATGTCGTGGTTGGTGACCCCGTCGTTGGAGAGGTCTATCTGTTGTCGGGTAGCCCGGACGGCGGACGGTTCGACCCTGCCACCGGGGGAGCGCTGCCGCTGCTTGCCACCCTCCGCGTGCCCGGTGCGGGCGGGGACGTCGCCGTCATTCCGGACCATGGCGGGACCGGGGTCACCACGGTCGTGGTCGCCGGCCCGGGCAGCGATTCCGCGTGGATGTTCTCTGCTCCCTTCGTCGGCGTCATGGATGCGGACATGGCCGTTGCGGAGGTGGTCGGCGCCGGAGGTGGCATCACGGTCGCGGCGATTGGCGATGTGGATGGCGACGGCAAGGCGGATCTGCTGGCGGGCGACCCCGAAGCAGCGGACGGCGATGGCCGGGTGCTGGTGGTCCGGGACCACGTGGTCAGAAGGGAACTCACCGGTACGGATGGCGAGAGGCTGGGTGCCGCCGTGTCCTCCGCGGGCGACTGGAATGGCGATGGGCGAGCGGACATTGCAGTCGGAGCGCCTGCCTCTGGTGCCGAGGCTCCGGGTGCCGGAGCGGTCTGGATCGTGGAGGGAGGCGGGTCCGGGATGGCGCCGATGGCGGACGTGGCCATGGCCTGGCTGACCGGCCCCAGCGACCAGGGTGCCGCCGGCACCAGTGTCGCCTCACCGGGAGACATCAATCAGGATGGGTACGACGACCTCCTCATTGGCGCTCCGGGCGTGGATGGCGGCCGCGG
>JAYYRS010000324.1:0-9806 GCA_036126975.1 Myxococcota bacterium | reverse complement strand
AGACGGACGGCCCGCGCGGGTGGGATCCGGTCGAGATCGTCGACGAAGACGATCAGCCTCTCGCACTTGTTGCTCGCCAGGGCGGTCTCCACGAGCTTGCCGAAGGCGTTGCGCATGTCGTCGCTGCTGTCGCCACCGCTTCCGGACGGCCCGCGCACAAGGGTCTGTCCGTCGACCATTCCCTTCGTGGCCGTTGTGATGGCACCCGACATCACCGCGGGAAGAAGCCGGCGATAGCAGTCACTCATGCGCTGCGTCAGCGCAAAGACCATGTCGCGGTCCTTCAGATTGGCGATCAGCTTGCTGCTGAGGTCGCGCATGAGCAGGAGCCCGAGATGGTCGGCGTGGCCGACGGCGCCGTACTGCCAGGTGTCGAACCAGAAGGTCATCACTTTCTTGTGGTGGTCGGACCTGGCGGGGGGCGTCGCAGACCGGCCTTTTCTTTCACCAGGCGCGGGCTCCAGGCGCTGCTGGATGCGCCTCATCAGGCTCGTCCTGCCCGAGCCCCATTCTCCCTGGATGCCCACCGTCATGGGGGTTTCGCAGTTGCAGATGAAGTCTTCAAGCCCGAGTGCGTAGGGTGCGATCTTGCGCCTCTCGACCGAGTCGTTGTCCAGCGGCGTGTCTGTGCGGCCCCACATCGGCATGGCGGTGCTCCTTGTCCCGCGGAGTGTACCGAACCCGCGCGCACGGAGCAGGAGGGGACGACAGACCCGTCCCGCGACCCGCTCGATATGGGGTGAGGGCCGACCCGCCGCCCTACTCCCCGGCGCTCCATCCGCACGCCTGCCGCCGGTTCTGCGCCTGCAGGTAGGCCCGCAGCGGCGCAAAGTAGGCGAGCATGGGGCCCGCATCCATCTCCCGGGTGCCGGTGATGGCCGCGAGCGCGTCCGGCCAGGGCTTGCTGGCGCCGAGCGACAGCACGGCCTCCATCTTCTCGCCGGCCGCGCGGGAGCCGTAGACCGAGCAGGTGTGCAGCGGGCCCTCGTGGCCGGCCGCCGCACACATGGCCTCGTGCATCTGGAACTGCAGGATCGCCGCCAGGAAGTACCGCAGGTAGGGCGTATTGCCCGGGATGTGGAACTTGGCGCCCGGGTCGAAGTCGTCGTCGGCCCGGGCCACGGGCGCGCCGATGCCCTGGTACTGGGCCCGCAGCGTCCACCAGTGGTCGTTCCAGTCCGCGGGGGCCACCGCGCCGCTGAACACGTCCCACCGCCACTGGTCGATCATGCGCCCGAAGGGCAGGAAGGCCACCTTCTGCAGGGCGTCGAGCATCTGCTTGTTGAGCAGCGCCTCGGGCGTCTCCTCTACCGCGTCGACGAGCCCGAGCTGGTGGAGGTAGCCCGGGGTGATGGACAAGGCGATGGCGTCGCCGATGGCCTCGTGGAACCCATCGTGGGCACCGCCCTGCAGCAGGATGGGCAGGTCGGTGTGGTAGTGGTTGTAGTAGTTGTGACCGAGCTCATGGTGCATGGTCACGAGGTCGTCGAGCGTCGGTCGGATGCACATCTTGACCCGCTGGTCGTCGGCGAGCTCCACGTCCCAGGCGCTCGCGTGGCAGACGACCTCGCGGTCCTCGGGCTGGGCGAACAACGAGCGCTCCCAGAAGGTCTCCGGCATGGGGTCGAGCCCCATGGACGTGAAGAAGTCCTCGCCGGTGTGCGCGATTCGCATGGGGTCCCAGCCGCCTTCCTCCATGGCCCGGGTGACATCCAGGGAGACGGCGCCGGGGTGGGGCTCGAGCATGGGGTACAGGCCCTCCCAGGACTGCGCCCACATGTTGCCGGTCACATGGGCGGGGATGAGGCCCCGGGGGTCCACCCTGTCCCGCCCGTAGGCGTCGACCAGCCGCGCCCGCGCGTAGCAGTGCAGCTCGTCGTACATGGGCTTGACCTGCTGCCACAGCCGCTCGGTCTCGGTTTCGAGCTCAGCGGGCGTCATGTCGTAGCCCCCCCGCCACAGCTCTCCCATGTCGGCGTAGCCGAGGCCCACCGCACCCTCGTTGCCCAGCGCCACGAACCGCTCGTAGTGGTGCTTCATGGGTGGTGATACGGTGCGCCAGGCCTGCCACGCCTCGAGCTGCTCGTCCCAGTCATCGCTCTCCCGGAGCACCGTCTCCAGGTCGCCCAGGTCCCGGCAGGTCTCGGGATCGGCGGGGTCCGTGCAGTGCTTTCCCTTGCCGTACATGCCGTTCAGCTTCGCGGCGACGGTCGCGAGCGCCTCGCGCTTTTCGGGGTCGGACGGTGCCGGCAGTGCGGTCGCACCCGTGAGGATCTTGAGCTGCCTCGCCATGCTCTCGTCGAGTCCCTCGGCCCGCAGGTAGCCGGCGGCCCGCGGAATGTTCTCCGTCATCCACGCCATGGTGGCGGACTCGGCCTCGACCAGCGAAGCCTCGTGGGCGTCGGTCAGGTCCGTCTCGTACGCCCACGCGCGCCGGCTGGACTCGCGCCACAGGTAGCGCAGCTCGGCGTCGGCCCGGTGGGCGAACGCCGTGGCCTCGCTGGCGGTCGGTGCCGCGGGCGGGTCGCCCAGTCGGAGCGTCACCCCGTAGCCTGCATGGTCCGAGAGGTGGGTCTTCTTCAGGCCGTCCGACTTCGTGTCGATGGTGACTTCCCGGGTGTACCGGGGGCCGCCCTCCACCGGGGTCAGCCCGCGCACGTAGACGTGGTCGATGAGCGCGTTGTGGTGCTCGCCTCCGTCTGCGTTGAGCAGATTGTCGGCGCACCAGGTGCAGGCGGGCCAGACCTCGCGCGCCGGGTCGGCGTAGCCGGCGGACTCCATGGCCAGGCAGCTCTCCTCGAGCTCGCCTTTCAAGCCGTGGGACGCATCATCCAGACCGCAGTTGAAGTCCCCCATGGCGAGGGTCGGACCCGACGGGCCGAGGTCTTCGATGAGCCGTTCCACCTGGGCGCGATTCTCGTCTGCCCAGCTCGAGAAGCTTCCGGGGTAGGGGGCGATGCCGGTCAGGTCCGCGCTCAGGTGGGTGCAGGCGATCGTGACCGGCGTGCCAGCCACATCCACCTCGGCGGCCAGCGCCCGCCGCCGGTTGAGCGTGCTGATGTCGCTGAAGTCGATCTGGCGGGCGTTCGAAAGCGGGCGCTTCGAGACCAGGATGAGCCCGTCGGATCCGTCGTAGGCGTACAGGCCCGTGGGCCGCCAGGGGCGGATGACGTTCCAGAGCCCCGACAGGCTCGACTTGCCCACCTGGGCCATCAGCGCAGTGGCGCACTCCGGCCGGGCGGACTTGAGCGCCGCGAGTGCGGGTCCGCACTGGTCTGTGATGCAGTCGGTCCTGGCGTCGCCCGACACGTCCCCGCACGCACCCGTCAGGCAGGACACGAAGCGGTCCTCGCCGAACAGGTCGACCCGCTTGCAGACGGGTGCCTGGCTGGCCTTCTGCTGTTCGACCGCGGAGAGGTGGGCGTGGGGGTAGCGGTCCCGCAGGGCCGAGAGCAGGGCCGTCCGGTCGCCGGGCGTCCACGCCTCCTGCAGACACAAGACGTCTGCGTCTGCGTCCCGGATGGCGTCCACGATGGCCGGCAACCTCGCCGCGGCATGATCCACGAATCCGTGGGCGAGGCCGACGTTCCACGTCTCGACCGTGATGGTGGGGCCGCCGTCCTGGGCGAAGGCGGCGGGGGCGAGGAGGAGTGCGAGAGTGGCGGCGTTCATGGGCGGTCCCGGGATGAGGAGGGACCGTATCGTGGCGCGGCCGTGTTCAGTCTGCGGTGGGCACCACCGGCCGGACGCCATGCAGCCGACCGGGCGTGATCTGGTGCGTGCCGCGCCCGATCGACACGTAGCGGCGGCCGAGACCCTGGCTCGAGGACTGGGCGGACCAGAACACCATGCCGCGGATGGCGCCCGCGCGTGTCCGTGTGTGGTCGACGAAGATGGCGCTGTGGCCGTTGCCGTTGTTGCGCCAGAACTGCACGAGGTCACCGGGCTGCAGGTCCTCCAGCCGGTGGATGCGCGTCCCGAGTCCAGTGCGGACCAGGGCATCGACCGGCCCCCCGTCGCCACCACCGCGGTTGTACCAGGTCTGCTTGAGGGCCCGAAGCTCCGCTGCCGTGGGGCCAGCACCCTCCCCGACGGCCGCCGCGAGGGCACGAACCCAGACCTCGAAGGTGACGCCGGAGCAGTGTACGCCCCCGCCTGCATCCGGGGTCGCCAGTTGCTCTCCGCGCCAGGACACGGGGGCCGACACACCGTCGGTGTGCTCGCCCGGCGTCCAGACGTAGGGCAGCGACCCGTCTCGCGGCATCGCGCCGAGCTCTGCGAGGACCAGCGTGTTGAGCGGCCGGAGACCGCCGGCCATGTCGGCCTGGGTTCGGGGACCTTCGGCCGCCGCATTCGCGACGCCTACGAGCGGCATCGCGAGTGCCCACGCCAGCAGGATGTTCCGATGTACACGCACGGCAGGACTCCGGTGCGGCGGATGGTAGCGGACGCTGCGGGCGCATGCACCGGTGCCGGGGACGGCATCCCACGGCGCCGCACAGATGGACGCCTGCCAATTGTTGGCGTCGCACTATCCATATCGTGGCATTTATCGACGAAGTGACGGTTCGGCGAAGTCCAGCGCATGGGGGCCGCCGTCGGGACCGAGACGGCATAGCCGCCGGGTCGTCCCGCACGCAGAGGTCCTGGTGTCGTCCGACATCCCCTTCGACGCCCGCCGCGTCCTGCTTGGCCTCGATGCCAACGACGTGAGCCACGTGCTGGCGCATCTGCTGGATGCGCTGCTTGCGACCCCGGGCATCGCCGCGGACGTCGACACCGAGTCCCTTCGGAATCGTCTCCTGGTCGAGCGGGCGGCACCGCACGAGATGTTTGGCGATGGCGCATTGGCCGTCCACCTTCGCAGCCCCGGCGTCGCGGGCGTTCGCATGGCGATGGCCACGCTGGCCCGCCCGGTCGACTGTGATGGTGCGCCGGTGCGCTGGATCTGTCTCGTGCTCGCGCCGCGGGATCGACCCGTCCAGGAGGTGCGCATTCTCGCCCAGCTCCGGAGGGTGGCGGCCGATCCCGCTTACCGGGAGTTCATCGATCGGGCGACCGACGCCGAGGCCCTCGCGGCATGGCTGGATACCCGCGTTCAGCAGGTTGAAGGTACCATCACCGCGCGAGACCTCATGCGCCCGAGCCTGGGACGGGTGGGCCCTGACGATCCGCTGCTGGAGCTCGTCGGCCGGATGGCCGCACATGGCGTCGACTGTGTCGGCGTCACCGACGGACGCCGTCGGCTTCTGGGGCAGGTCACCGCCACCGGGCTGTTCACGCACGGCGTTCCAGACTTCTTCCGCCAGCTCCGCAGCGTGAGCTTCATCCCGGAGTTCGACCCCTTTGAGCGCTACTTCGCCGAGGAGGGCGGCCTGCATGTTCGAGACGTGATCGAACCCACCGTGTCGGCCGTGGGCCCGGACGCGACCATCCTCGAGGTCGTGTTCGAGCTCTCGGTCAAGGGCCATACCAAGGTGTTCGTCGTGGATGACGAACGACTGGTCGGCGTGATCGACCGCATTCGTGTTCTCGACCGCATCCTCTCTCCCTGACCCGACGCCTGCCCGCGCCTGCGCCCGGAACCCCCATGCACCTCGCACCCGCCGCCCTCGCCGCTGTCGGCATCTTTGCGGTCACCTACATCGCCATCGCCACGGAGAAGGTGGACAAGACAGCGGCGGCCCTGCTCGGCGCTGCGCTCGCCGTGAGCGTCGGAGTGGTGCCGTACGAGGCCGCGCTGCACGCCGTCGACCTCAACGTGGTCCTCCTGCTGGTCGGCATGATGCTGGCCGTCAACGTGCTGGCGGGCACCGGCGTGTTCGAGTGGGTGGCCGTGACCATCGCGCAGCGGGCGGGCGGGCGTGGCCTGCCCATCCTGTTGCTGTTCCAGCTGGCCACCGCCGTCATGTCGGCGCTCCTCGACAACGTGACGACGGTCATCCTGATCGCGCCGATCACCATCCTTTTGTGCGAGATCCTCGCTCTCCCCGCGGCCCCGTTCCTCATCCTCGTTGCGCTCGCGTCCAACATCGGGGGCACGTCCACCCTGGTGGGGGATCCACCGAACGTGCTCATCGCGTCGGAGACGGGCCTTGGGTTCAACGAGTTCATCTGGAATCTCGGGCCCGTGGTCGCCCTGCTCCTGGCGGCGGGCAGCGTGGTGGTCGGTCTGGCGTTCCGGTCGCGCTTCGAGGTCCCGGAGGGCCTGCGGGAGCGGGTGCTGCGGGCCCGGCCCGAGCGGGCCATCCTCGAGCCGGTTCGCCTGCGGCGGGGGCTCATCGTGTTCGGGCTGATGCTGGTCGGCTTCTTCGTCTCGCACGCCCTCCACCTCGAGCCCGGCATCATCGCCATCTCCGGCGGGCTGCTCATGGCGGTGGTGTGCGGGATCGATCTGCACCACGCGCTCGAGAAGGTGGAGTGGAACTCCGTGTTCTTCTTCGTCGGTCTCTTCATGCTGATCGGAGCGCTCGAGCATCACCATGTGTTCGAGCAGCTGGGCCAGCTGATGCTGACCGCGACGGGCGGCAACTTCGCACTCACGGTGCTGGTCGTGATGTGGTTTGCGGCGATCGCATCCGCCATCGTCGACAACATCCCGCTCGTGATCGCCATGCTGCCACTGCTGCAGACCATGATCCCCGTATTCGGTCAGCAGTTCGGCATCATCGACGATCCGGCATTGCTCCGGGCGCAGGTAGAGGAGCCGCTGTACTGGTCGCTGGCGCTCGGGGCATGTCTGGGCGGCAACGGATCCCTGGTGGGCGCGTCGGCCAACGTGGTGATCGCCCAGATCGGGGATCGGAACAACCACCCGATCGGATTCCTGGCCTTCTCGAAGTACGGCGTGCCGACCATGCTCGCGACCCTGTCGGTGGCGACGGCCTACGTCTGGCTTCGCTACCTCTGAGGGCGGGCACCAGCCCGGTTCCCGGCCCTGGAGCCCGACGGGACGTCGGTCACGGGTTCTCGTCGAGGTCGGCGGAGGCGATGCGGCGGGCCCGGGCCTCGGCTGCGTCTTCGTCGAGCAGGTCGCCTTCGGCGTGCGCCACGACGGCGGCCACCATGGCGTCGCCCGTCACGTTCGTGGTGGTGCGGCACATGTCGAGAAGACGGTCGACGCCGAAGATGATGGCGATGCCGCCCTTCATCGCCTCGTCGGGGATGCCGACCGCCTGCAGCACGATCACGAGCATGATCAGCCCCACGCCGGGCACGCCGGCGGTGCCGATGCTCGCGAGGGTGGCGGTGAGCACGATGGTGAGCTGCGCGCCGATACCCAGGTCGATGGCGTAGAGCTGGGCGATGAAGAGCGCGGCCACCCCCTGGTAGAGCGCGGTGCCATCCATGTTGATGGTGGCACCCAGCGGGATGACGAAGCTCGTGACGTCCTCGCCCGCGCCCAGCCGCTCGTCCACGCACTTCATGGTGACGGGCAGCGTGGCGGAGCTCGAGGAGCTGGAGAAGGCGAGCAGCTGGGCGGGTGCAATGGCCCGGTAGAACCGCAGGATCGACATGCCCGTGAAGAGCTTCAGGGCGACCGGGTAGACCACGAAGGTCATCAATGCCAGGCCGCCGATGACCGTGAGGCTGTAGATCAGGAGCGAGACCAGGACCTCCAGCCCCATCGTGGCCATGACCTTGGCGATCAGGCAGAACACCGCGATGGGCGCCACGAGCATGATGGCGTGGACCAGCTTGATGATGACGTCGGTGAGACCGTCCGCGGCTGCGATGATCGGGGCGGCCTTCTCCCGGGGGATGAGGGTGAGCGCCGCGCCGACCGCCAGTGCGATGAACACGACCTGGAGCATGTTGCCCTCGGCCAGCGCCGTGAAGGGATTCCTTGGGACGATGTCGAGCAGCGTCGCCCAGGCGTCGGGCGCGACGGCCGACTCGACCTTCGCCGCCACGGCGCCCGCGGCTTCGCTCGCGAGCGTGTCCCGGAGTGCTGGAGAGAGCCACGTACCGGGCCGGGCGATGTTGGCGAGGACCAGCCCGATGCTGATCGCGACGGCGGTCGTGGACAGGTAGATGACGATGGTGCGGCCGCCGATGCGGCTGAGCTTCTTCAGATCGTTCAGGGAGCTCGCCCCGACGATCAGGCTGAACAGCACGACCGGCACCGCGATGAAGCGCAGCCCTCGCAGGAAGAGGTCACCGACGAAGCCGTTCGCCTTCGCCACGAAGCCGAGCATGGCCCCGACGGTGCTGCTGGACCCCATGACGGCGTCGATGGGCGCCTGCAGGAGGTTGACGGCGAGACCTGCGACCATGCCCAGCGCCATGCCGATGAGGATCTGCCAGTGCAGGGCGAGGCGGGGCGTGGACATCGGGGCTCCAGGGCGGACCGCCGAAGCCTACCGGATCGGGCGGGCGGACGGCTCCAGCTGCCCGGGGGGCAGGCGCAGAGGCGCCGACCGGCCGCGCCTCATCCGTTCGCGGGGGCGGGCTTGGGGCGTGTGAACACCCAGGTGTCGCCCTCCGTCAGGTCCGGTCGATGGCGGTAGCCGCCGGAATCGAACCCGAGCAGCTCGTCGACATGCTCTACCTTTCGTTCGATGGCCCAGCGCACCATGGCGCCCCGCGCCCACTTGGCAAAGAAGCTGATGACCTTGACCCGGCCGTCGGGCAGCTCCTCCTTGAAGACCGGCGTGACGACTCGCGCCGCGAGCGCCTTCTTCTTCACGACCCGGAAGTACTCGTTGCTCGCGAGGTTGACGACCACGGGATCGCCTTCGCCCTGGAGGCGCTGGTTGACGACCTGCGTGACCCGGTCGTCCCAGAATGCGTACAGGCTGTCCCCGCGGCTGGTGTCGAGGCGCGTCCCCATCTCCAGGCGGTAGGGCTGGATGAGGTCCATGGGCCGGAGCAGTCCGTAGAGTCCCGACAGGATGCCCACGTGGGCCTGCGCCCAGGCGAGGCTCTCGTCGTCGAGGCTCCGCGCGTCGAGGCCGCGGTACACGTCCCCATTGAATGCCAGCGCAGCGGGGCGGTCCGCCTCCGGGTCGGGTTCGGGAGAGATGGTCTGGAACCGCTCTCGGTTGAGCGTCGCGAGGGACTCGGAGATGCCCATCAGCGCGCGGAGCTCGTCCACGCTGAGCCGCTTCGCGCGGCGCATGAGCAGGCCGGCATCGTCCAGCAGGTCGGGTGCCGTGGGCGGCACGGTGACCGGGGCAGGGGACCAGTCGAGAGACTTGGCAGGAGACAGCAGGAAGAGCACGGAGACCTCACACTTGCGCTTCGTCGGACTAACGCGGCCGGGGCGGGGACCCATGCGGTGGGGATCGGGCGGATGCACGACCGGGTGGGCTCGAGCGGGCCGGAGATGGCGCCAGTGGGGTACCGCTGTCATGATGCACGGCCCGCGGGACGCTCCTCCGGGCGCCGCAGCACCGGGGAATGCGCCATGAAAAAGGTCCTGCTCGGAATCGCCGGAATGCTCCTGGTCACGGCGGGCGCCGTGGCCGTCGCTGCCTCGATGCAGCCCGGCACGACCCATGTCGAGCGGAGCGTGACGGTCATGGCCGGTGCCGTCGACCTCGAGCCGCACATCGCCGACTTCACCAATTTCGTGAACTGGAGTCCGTGGACGGGGCTGGATCCGGAGCAGGTCTCCCGCTTCTCGGACCCGCCAGGTGGCCCGGGCGCCTGGTACAGCTGGGAAGGCAATCGGGACGTCGGAAGCGGCCGGATGGACCTGACGGTGCACGAGGCGGGCAGGGTCACCCACCACCTCACGTTCATCGAGCCATTTCCTGCGGAGGCGGACGCCCACTTCCTCTGGTCGGAGGTGGACGGCGGGC
>JAYYRS010000323.1:0-5767 GCA_036126975.1 Myxococcota bacterium | reverse complement strand
CCACGGGATGCGCCACGCCCAGTCCAACCCCGAGGCTGCGCTCGCCTTCGTCCGGGACCACAAGCTCGGCGCCATCGCGCGGACCCCGGAGTCCCGATACGTCGAGACTTCCCACCTCTTTGGCAAGGGCTTCGCGGAAGCATTCCTCAAGCTCGGCGTGGTGCCCGACGTGGCCATACTGCGTCGTCATCCTCGGGAGATCGCGCTCTCGCTGCTGCGCATGAACAGCGTGCCCGCTCGGACGGGCCTCGGCGTCCGGTATCTGCTCCAGCCCGATGACCCGGGAGTGCTGCCCTTCCCGGGATGGACCCACGCATCCAACTACCAGCTGTGCTTCTGGTACGCGCTCGAGATGGAGCGCCGCCAGACCCACTACGCGGAGGTGTTCCGCACACGGGGGGCGAACGTGGTCGAGGCCCAGCTGGCCGACCTGCTCGATTTTGCGTCGTTCCGCTCTCTCGCGGGAGGGCTGGGGTTCCTGACGACTGCCGAGCGGGACCTCGACCGGCGCTATGACGAGGTGGCCGCCGTGAAGCACAACAGCACGGGCCGCGGTCCGGTCCAGGGGGCCGACCAGGACCTCGACGCCGCAGAGGCCCTGGTGTGGGAGCGCACGTTCTTCTACGACGCCCTCCTCCAGGATCGGGTGATGCCGCGCTACCAGGACACACCGCGACTGCCGGACCTCGACGAACCCACCTCCGAAGTGTCGCGCTAGCACCTGCGGGTTGGGAGTCCGTCATGGCCGAGAACGATGAGCAGAGCGTGTATGCGCACCTCGGTGGAGACGCCGGGGTCCGCGCGTTGGCCGACCGGTTCTACGACATCATGGACGGTCTTCCGGAGGCCCGGCCGATACGCGCCATGCACCCGGCGGACCTGACGGAGTCGCGACAGAAGCTCTATGAGTTCCTGAGCGGCTGGTTGGGTGGACCACAGCTGTACGTGCAACGCCGGGGGCACCCCCGCCTCCGAGCCCGTCACATGCCGTTCCCTGTCGACCAGGCTGCGGCAGACCAGTGGATCCTGTGCATGGACCAGGCGCTCATGGCGGAAAGCGTCGACCCACAGCTGCGGTTCAGTCTGATGATGAGCTTCGCGAAGGTCGCGAACCACATGCGGAACCGCGCCGGTTGAGGTCGGGTGAGGGCCGACGGGGACTGCGAGGCCGACCGCGGACGGCCCGCACCGGCTTCGGGCTGGTGGTCGCCGCTGCCGTCGGTCTGTGCATCGTTCTGCTGGACCGATGGCTGGTGTTGACCAGCGCTGGACACCTGATGTTCGACGTGAACCAGGCCGAGTATGGCTACCTTGCGGCGGTCATCCCCTGGATCCCCGTCCACATGTGGGAGGTCCTGACCAATCCCGGCGTGCGGGCCAGCTTCTTCCGCGACTGCGTGATGGTGGGCAACCAGGTGCACGGCACGTTGGGGGTGGCGGGTCTGGCCACGCTCTGGGGCGCGCAGCTCTCGGATGGTCCCCTGTCGACCGGTCTCATCCGCGGGCTTGCACTGCTGCAGTCCAGCCTCGCGCTCCTGCTCTGGTGCTGGGGGCTGGGACGCGCGACACGCTCCTGGCGTGTGGTCCTGGGCTTCTGCCTGCTCTGGGCGGTGGCGCCCACGGTGCCGCTCAAGATCAGCCTGCTGTGGTGGGGAACCCATGACACGGTGACGCTCGTGGCGTCGGGATGGATGGCCCTGCTGCTTCCGTGGCTGGCTCGTCCCGGCGAGGGGCTGGGTGTGGTCATGCGCGCGTCGATCCTGGGTGCAGCCGGTGGGCTGGTGACGCTCGCGAACCACAGCCTGCTGATGCCGGTGGCGGGGGGGCTGCTCTTCTTTGGTTTCGTCCTGGCCATGCGCGCCATGGAACGCCGGGACGGTCGCCAGCTCCTCTGGTGCCTCGCTGCCGTCGCGACCGCGTTGGCGGGGCATCAACTGGTCATGCGTGGGGTCCTCTCCACCGGGTTCCTTGAGGGCCTGGGCTACCCGCGGGGCATCTCCGACGAGCATTTCCTGGGCCTCTCGGGGAAGCGTGGTCGCTCGTTCCTCCACGAGGCTGGTTCCGGGTGGCGGGAGCTGTCCGCGTGGCAGTCCGAGGTCTGGCCCATCGCTGTGCGCCAGTCGCCCGGACAGTCCTATGGGCCGTCCGCAGCGACAGCGGAGGCGGTGGCGCGACTCGGTGCGGTGGCGCTTGGACTGGGACTCGTGGCCCGCCACATCTGGCGCGCGGCTCGCTCGGTGTCGGGTGGAGGAGCAGCGGCCTTTGTCGGTCTGTACCTTCCCCTCGCTGCCCTGGCGACGGGTCTCCTCGCGCTGCGGTTCAGTCCCGACCTGGGGGGACGGGCGCAGCCCCATCCTCGCTATTTCGCCCACATCTACCCGTTCGCGATGGCGGCGGTCGCGCTCGCAGCGGGTCTTCCAGGGCGACTGCAGCGCCTTCGGCCCCTGCTCCTCGTCTGGCCGCTCTGGCTCGGAGCGTGGGATCACGCCCAGCTCATCGACCTGACTGTCGTGAAGGACCGGATCGGCACGGCTCCGTATGAAGCCGCTCCGCTGTACTTTCGCGCCCGACCGGGTCGCCTCCCGCCGGATGGCTGGGCAGCATGGGAGGGGGTCGAGCCTGCATTCCTCGACGGGTACGCGATCCTCGAGGAGGCGCAGTTCCGTCAGTACTGGCGGTGGCTCCAGCCGGCGGAGCTGGAGGATGGGCAGACGCTCCAGCGGGAGGTCGGGCGGGTTCTCGGCCGCGAGAACGATGACCCTGCCTACTGGCGGGGCGTCGGCGCAGCCCTTCGGATGCTGGTGCCGGGTGACCGGGAGGCGCTGATGAAGCAGCTCCCGATGGCTCCCGGCGCTCGCGCCTTCGTGATGGAGGGCTGGCGGGACCCGCGTGCATTGCGCTGATGTCGGACACCCGGGCGACCTGCGTTGTCGATTCGGGGGCGGCTCTGGTACAAATGGGGCGCCGTTGCTGCGCCACTGATGGCGCCGACCATGCCCGTTCGGAGAGCCTCTCATGATCCTCATCCTGGCACTCACTGCGCCCTCGCTGGCCGCTGACATTCTCGTGTACGGACCGCTCGACTACACCGAGGCGGCGATCCTCGCGGACGATGGCCACGTCGTCACGTCCTGGGACGCGTCGGTGTGGTCGTCGGCGATCCAGTCGGACTTTGAAGCCTTCGATGCGATCGTGTTTGGCGACAAGGACTGCTCGGGCCCGAACAGCACGGACCTCCAGACGATCTACGACACCCGCGCGGTGTGGTCGGCAGCGGTCACGGGCAACATCGTGGCAACGGGCACGGATGCGGGCTGCCACTCGAGCAGCACCGGGGCCGAGCCATTCATCGAAGCCTCCGTCGACTGGGCCGCATCCGGTACCGGCACCGGCCTGTACGTGTCCGGAGACTGGGGACGGAGAGACTGGGACTACCTGGACGCCTGGGGCACCTGGGGCACCACGACGTCGCACTATGACAGCGTGACGATCACGGATGCGACCCACCCGATCTTTGACGGGATCGCATCGGTGAGCGGCTGGGGAAACACCGCCCATTCCTACATCGACACGTACCCGCCAGACTGGGACGTGGTCGCCACGGATTCGTCGGGCAATGCGACGGTTCTCGTCTTCGATGACTGCGACAGTGACGGCGACGGCGACCTGGACGCCGGTCGCTGTGGCGGGTCCGATTGCGATGACGATGACGCCAGCATCTCCAGTCTCGGTACCGAGGTGGCCGGGGACGGCATCGACCAGGACTGCGACGGCTTCGACGATTGCTACTTCGACCTCGACGCCGACGGCTACGGTGGCGCGTCGGCCTCCCCCGGGCCGACCCTGGACTGCTCGGGTGCGTCGGAGACGACCGAAGCCAAGGACTGCGATGACGGGGATGCCGCGGTGTACCCAGGTGCGCCAGAGTCGGTGGCGGATGGCATCGACCAGGACTGCGACGGTGTCGACGATTGCTACGAGGACCTCGATGGCGATGCGTTCGGCTCGTCAACCGTGATTGCGGGTGTGGACCTCAGCTGCGCTGGATCGGGCGAGGCGGCCACCGCAGACGATTGCGATGATGCGGACGCCTCCGTCTACCCAGCCGCAGCCGAGGTTCCGGTGGACGGCATCGACCAGGACTGCGACGGCGGAGATGACTGCTACGTCGATGCGGACCTCGACGGATTCGGCACCTCCGAGACGCTGGCGGGCGCGGATCTGACGTGCGGAAACCCTGGCGAATCGCGCACCACGGATGACTGCGACGACACCAGTGCGGTGACCCACCCGGGGGCGGCGCCGCTCGATGACCCCACGGCATGCATGACAGACGCCGATGACGACGACTACGGCGACGAGTCGACAACGGGCGACGTGACGCCCGGTACCGACTGCGACGACGCAGAAGCGACCACGCATCCGGGCGCCAGCGAGACCTGGTATGACGGGGTCGACTCCGACTGTGCCGGGGACGATGACAACGACGCGGACGCCGATGGTGTTGGCGTCGACGAAGATTGTGATGATGGCGACCCGACGGTGTTCCCGGGTGCGGAGGACACCTGGTACGACGGAGTCGACTCTGACTGTGCAGGCGACGACGACAACGATGCGGATGCGGATGGCTTCGGTGTCGACGAGGACTGCGATGACGGAGACGCCTCGGTGTATCCGGGCGCGGATGACATCCCCGGCGACGGCATCGACCAGGACTGCGACAGTGAGGACGCCGAGGAGGACAGTGGTGACATCGACGGAGATGGCGATGCCAACGCAGGGGACGATGTCGATGGAGATGGAGACAAGGGAAGCGTCGGCTGTGCCTCCCTTCCCGTCACGGACATGGCCCTGACTCCACTGCTCCTCGGCCTCGCGACGCTCGCAGCCCGGCGGCGCCGGGAAGACTGAGCCGCGCGCGCGGAACACGCCCCCAGCCGGCATCGCCGGGTGGGGGCGTCCTGTTTGGGGGCCGTGGGTGTCCGCGCGACCCACTTCGCTCAGGAGAAGCTTCCCCAGTCCACTGCGGATGCCTGCCGTCGTTCCTGGAGGTCGAAGACCGTCTCTTCGAGCGTGGCCTGGGGATCACGAGCCTGCCAGCCCAGCTCCTCCTCCGCGCGAGCTGCACTGCAGGACCAGTGATGCGATGCAAGCTCCAGCTCCTCTCGAGAGAGTCGCGCGCCGCCGAGACCGAGTTCGCTGTCCTTTCCGAGTTCGGGAAGCCATCGCAGCAGGCGACGAGTGAAGCGGGCCGGCAGGGGAGCCATGGGTTCGTTCTGGCCCGAAATGCGCGCGAGGCGTGCGAAGAAGTCTCGCCATGTGAGGTTGGCGGCGTTCAGCAGGTACCGCCGGCCCGGGCTGCCGCGGTGGAGACACAGCTCGACCGCATCGGCGACGTCCCGCACGTCGACAAAGGCGACGGTGCCGCCGGGCGGCAGGGGAACGCC
This sequence comes from Myxococcota bacterium, assembly GCA_036126975.1. Classification (GTDB taxonomy): domain Bacteria; phylum Myxococcota_A; class UBA796; order UBA796; family UBA2385; genus JAYYRS01. Next base: position 320 of record JAYYRS010000323.1, on the reverse strand, counting down.
GTCGTCCAGCAGCATGCGAACCGACCGCGTGGCGCCGCCGTCGAGGGCGTCTCCCGGCCCGAGCAGCAGGGAGGGGTTGAGAACGATGACGTCCAGGTCATCGACCGAGAGCGCAGCCTCCTCGGAGATGTACTTGGCCCTGTAGTACGGCCAGGTCTTCACGAAGGGGAGGGGGTCGGGGCTGTCCTCGGTGCCGACGAAGTCGGGGTCGTTCGAGACGGCGATCGTCCCTGAAGAGGAGATGTGGATGACGCGGCGCACACCGGCCTGTCGGGCCGCGGTCAAGACGTTCTCGGTCCCTTGGACGTGGACGTCCCACA
>JAYYRS010000322.1:0-6776 GCA_036126975.1 Myxococcota bacterium | reverse complement strand
TGCCCCGGGCGGCGCTGCAGCATGCAGCAGGTGGAGCGTCTCCGCGAGCTCGGCGACGAGCTCGGCCGCAGCCCGAGGCGGCACGGGCACCGCTCCGACAACGCGGGACAGGGGCTGTCCGCCAAAGACCTCCGAAATCAGGACGACCCGATCGCCTTCGACCTCTGCCGCCCGGACCGCGATGAGCCCTCGGATCCCGACCCACTCATGGAAGCCTGCCACCCTGCGCAGGTCATCGAGTGCGGGCGGCGCCACCAGCCCCGGGTCATCCAGCATGTGTACGTGGCCGTCCGCCGTGAAGCCCGGGCCTGTCACCTCCGCGAGTGCGTGTACACCAGCACCGTCGAAGCCTGCCGCTTCCCCGATGGCCAGCTGCCAGCTGACCGGGGGAAGCGTCGTGGTGGCGTCGGACTCGGGGTGTGGCATCGGCTCAGCTCAAGGAGGGCTCCGGTCCGGCGGGCGCCGCACCAGCGGCCTGCATCCGCGGCGCTCCGAGTGCGGCCGCGATCAGCAGGACGAGAGCAATCCATACCAGATCCGCAAGCAGCAGGTGCACGAGCTGGAGCCACGTGGGGGCCAGCAGCAGCAGGTTGACGACGCCCGCGAAGATCTGGACAGCGAGGGCGCCGACGAGGAGCATCGCGGCGCGTCGAACCGCAGGCGAGGGCCGCTTGCCGGCTGCCAAGGCGGCCGTCACGACCAGCCATCCCGCTGTCGTAACGGCCAGCAGCGGATGCAGGACCCGCTACCGGATGAGGATGTGTGCGGTTGGAGAGAAATCCTGCGCGATCCCCTCGGCAAGGCTGCTCGCTGGGAAGAGCGTGTCTCCGAGGGCGGTCACCGCACCCGACGCCCCGAGCACCAGGGTCATTCCAACGCCCACGACGAAGAAGAGGCGGAGCACACCGGGGAGTGGAGCGACACGCCCCGGCGCGCCCCGACCCCACCATGCGGTGAGTGTGAGCGCGCCCATCAGCAGAAAGGTGTTCACGAGGTGGACGCCCATGACGCATGCACGCGCCACAGAGTCGTTCTGTGCCACGAGTGCGAGGAGAACCAGCACCGCACCGACCGCAGCCTCCATGAGCATGAAGAGCATGCTGAACGCCGCAGCCCTGCGCACGCGGTGACCCACAGGCCACACCCGGAACGCCCACACGACCAGGACCACCGCCGAGAGGAGAGCGAGCCCGCTGGTCGCTCGGTGCGCGAACTCGATGAGCGTCTCGGTCCCGGCGTCCCAGGGAATGACCTCCCCGTTGCAGTCCGGCCAGTGGTCGCCGCAACCTGCGCCGGACCCGGTCGCTCGGACGAACGCCCCCCAGAGGATGACGAGCACATTGTAGGCCACGACACCCCATGCGTAGATGCCGAACCTCTCCTGCGAAGGCGTCAAGGACACCTTCCTGCCCTCGTGTCCCGGACAGCCCGGGGCCGGGACCAGCAGCCCGCCATCAGACCCCGGCCACGTGGTAGAGCATGACGTAGACACCAACGCCGGTCACGGAGACATAGAGCCATATGGGAAGCGTGAACCGGACGAGACGCTTGTGGGTGCTCCATCGCTCCTTGAATGCCATCACGATCGACCCGACGGACAGGAACGGGACCGATGCGGCGAGGATGACATGGCTCGCAAGGAGCATCAGATAGAACGTCCGGCCGGGCGCGTCCTCGGGGTACGGATGCGTGCCCGAGAGGGCGACCCGCACCAGGTAGGAGATCAGGAACACCGCGGAGATCCCGAATGCGGTCAGCATGGCCCGCTTGTGCGCGGCCTTGCGCCCCGCCCGGATCATTGTCCACCCAACGACGAGGGCGATGCCGCTCAAGGCGTTCAGGACGGCATTCAAGGCCGCGAGACTGTCGGCGAGTTCCATGCGGGCGCCCTAACCCAACGCATCACGCATGCCTCCGTAGGCCCGAGCCTCAGCGAGGGAGGTGCCGCCACTGGCGCACCGAAGCATCGGTGGCTGGCTGCCCTATTTGTCGGACCGCAGTTCCCGGTAGACCTCCTCTGCGATCCGCTTCCGACTCATGTCCGTGATCGACGCGAACAGGCAGTGTACCAGCGCTTCATCCTGCGGCCCGTCCCGCGTACCCACGACCTCCAGCACGACCCGCAGGACGTCCTCATCGCCGAATGCAAGGCGTCCAAGCAGCTGATCTCCTGCAGCCAGTCGTCCCTTCAGCGCAAGCAGCGCCACGCCCCCCGTGGAAAGGTCGACCAGGGCAACCCTCTCCTCGTCACTCCCGCCAATGCGGACGTCGAGGCTGATGTTCGGCCAGCCGAGAACCCGGATCCGCGGCGCTGCGCGGCGGTCCTCCCGCTCGACCTGGTCGGGAAGCGCACACCGCACCGCGGTTGCGTCCTCGGTCTTCACGACGCGACTGACCCAGGCGTAGGCTTCCCCCTGCGCCTGGTAGGACACCCGGATGGGCGTTCCCACGTCAGGAACGTACGGCAACGCGGCCGCATTGCGGTCAAACCGCACGACCACGGTGCCCGTCTCGGCATCCGGCTGCCCAAGCCGTCCAGGCATCCGCTCCTCGCCCACCTCGATCCAGCAGGCATCCACGACGGCAACGGCGAAGCTCAGATGGGACAGCACGAAGTGCATTCGCGCGGGGGGCGGGTCCTGTGGGGTGGTCAAGGCAGCCTCCGGAACGGTTCTGCGGGGATCGGACGTCCGCAGGGTAACCGGCGCCCAGCCCGTCCGGTCCACCGCCAGGACGCCTTGCATCCTGCTGGCACCCCAGACCCGCCCGCCCCCTGCGGGAGCCCCCTCTCGCTCCGATGGAGACGGCCGCCCCCCCCGGCCGGCCGCGGGCGCACCGGCCCGACCGCACCGTAGGTACGCGGTGCGGCAACGCCCGGCAGCGGTGCATCACCGCCGCGTCGCGCTGGGAATCCCACGTTGGTACAGGTACGCTCTGGATGCCGGCCCCGCTGGACAGGCCCTCCGCCCGGGGCCGCTCGCTCTGCCCGCGATACCCCCCTTCGACCACCCACCCATCGAGGTCCGCGTTGCCCGTCCAGCTTCCCATCCGTGACCACGACTTCCTGATCGTCGACATCTTTCGATCTCTCTCCGGAGAGCACGTAAAGCAGGCCGCTTCTGCGCTGCGCTGCCTGCAGTACGAAGACGCCGAAGCGATCTTCGTCGAGGGTACGCAGAACTCCTCTCTCATCGGGATCCTGTCTGGGCGGGTCCAGATCACCAAGGAAACCGAGGAGGGGCGCAGGGTCACGCTGGCAATGCTGCGTGCGGGCATGACGACCGGCGAGATGGCGCTGATCGATGGCGGACGCCGGTCGGCGAGCGCCTACGCTGTCGGAACCACCGTGGTGGTCGAGCTCAGCCAGGAAGCGCTCGGCCGACTGAGCCACGGACATCCGACCGTCACGATCCTGATCCAGGAGGCCCTGCTTCGCTCGCTGTCCATGCGGCTCCGCAGGACATCCGCCCTGTTCGTGGACGGCGCAGGGTCCTGATGCCCCCGCATCCTCCGCCCCAGCGCATCGTTCGCTCTGCAGACGAGGCCACTCCGGGCCCCCGCCTCCCGCGGACGCTGCTCACCCGGCATCTCGGTCTTCTGGGGCCTGGACGTGCGGCTCAAGGCGCGGCAGCTTGATCTCGACCGTCGTGCCCAGTCCCTCGGTCGATGCAATGGCGACCGAACCACCGACACCCGACACCAGCCCATTCACGATGGCGAGTCCGAGTCCGCTTCCTTCTTTGCGAGCGGTGTAGAACGGCTCCAGCGCACGCGCGCGCACCGCCTCCGGCATCCCGACACCCGTGTCTTCGATCTGCATTCGGACCCAGTCCGTCGACGCATCCACCGACACCGAGACGCAGCCACCCGGAGGAGTGTGGTGCGCCGCGTTGGACAGCACATTGAGCAGGATCCGGTCCAGGGACGTCCGATTGAGTGCGACCTCCACGGGTCCACTCGGGACCCGAATCTCGAACTGCCTCCCGCCGCCGACCAGTCCGCGGAAGGCGGCCTGGTGGACCCGAAGCTCCTCTCCGATGTCGATCCGCGACGTGGACGGCACGCCAGTGGCCGAGAGCTGCCGCAGATTGGAGACCAGGCGACTGCAGATGCCAGCTGCTTCCCGAACCGCCTGCAGATGCGTCTGCACATCCTCTCCGGCCTCGAGGGCTTCGCTCGAAAGGACGGACTCCAGCTGGACCACGGAAAGTGCGTTCCCGAAATCGTGGGCAAGCCGCTCTGCCATCGTCCGGATGGAGCGGACCTCCGTTGCTCTCGCCCGCAGTTCCTCGAGTTCGATCTCGGGACGGCGATCCAGGACGGTCGCAATCACCGATTCGGGAGCCCCGTTGGCGTCCCTCACCATGGACACATGCACCCGGCAGGGAATCCGCGCACCGCTGGCATGGATAAATCGCTTCTCGAGCATGTACTGGCCGCGTCGACCCGCAAACATCTGGTTGGCAAGCCGGACCTCTGCAGCACGGTCCTCGGGCGCGGACAGGTCTCACACAAGCGAACCGAGAAGCGTCGATTCATCCCGACCGAGAAGCGCACAGAGCGCTGGATTGGCCTCGACCAGACGACCACTCAGGTCGGCGATCGCGAATCCAACGGCGGCGCCCCGGAAGACCTTGGCGAATGCATCTTCATCCAGGCGCTGCCACCCCATCTGCGCACGCTCTTCCTGGTGGGCGAGGAACACGAGATCGCGCAGGAACGCGCGCAGCGGACCTGGTGCTCGATCCTGGGAGACCCGAATGGGCGTATCGAGCCCCAGCCGTCCCTCGTACAGACCATCCAGGACCTCCTGGGCGGTCGCCGGCACCAACGCTGCATCGTCGCCCACGAACAGCCTGCTGGCCGAGCCTGGGTGAGGCCAGGCTCCGACCGACGCGCCGCCGCCCCGAGCAGGGTCCGCCGCCGGGCTGGGTCCATCGACACCGGAGCGTTTCGTCATCGAGGGGCCTCCTCGTCTGGGACCTGCCGGAACGCGAAGGGGCGGAATCCTCCCGTCCGCCTTTCTCACTGTACCGGGCGGAGGTGACAACGTCTGGAGGAGAGCGGCCGCGGGCGTTTTCCGAGGCGGACCCGGAGTGACCTTTCGGCAGCCGAGCGCCACCGCGAGGTCAACGGACGAGAGCCCGGGTGCGTTCCATTGCCAGCACGCACGCATGGAGTTCATCGATCCTCGCTGGCGGGAGCCCCTCGAAGCGCAGACCGAGCAGCACACGGGACTCCCGACCCACGAACGAGTGGACGAGTCGGACCGTGATGGGCTCGACCTGCTCTCCCAGCAGTGTGGACAGGCCATGCAGCCGTCCGATTCCGCCCAGGTCTGCCTGACAGGGGTCGTCCAGAAGCACGCAGACACCCAGCCCCGATACATCTACCACCGTTCCGCACGCCACCTCGACATCGCCCGCGGTGAGAGACACACGGACCTCACGGGTCTCCACGTTCAGGCGAACCAGTCCCCGCCGCTGGGACGCATTGTTCGGCTCGGGCTGCAACGGATGCAGTACGAGCGCCTCCCCCTCCACACCGAGGCGTTCCAGACGACCTGCCAGCCGGCGCGGCAACGCGGCCGGGTCCTGCCTCCCGGCGACCTGCGCGGTGAAGCGGACCCGTGTCCGCCCTCGAACCAGCGATGCCCGGACGGTCGAACCAGACTCCCAGGGGGCCGACTCGGGGACGATCACCACGATGCAGCCATCGAGCACCGCTGCCGCGACCGGACCGGTCTCCCACCCCAGCCCGAGCTCCGACTCCAGACGGAAACGCGCAAATTCGCCGGACGCACGCCGCCACCCCGCGCCGATCGCCTCTTCATCCAGGCTCCAGTACATCTGGTCCTGCAGGCGAGGCCAGAGCGCTATGGCCAGACCATCCCCCGGACATCCGATCAATGAATGGACGCCCTCCTGGACGCGCATCGTGACCGAGTCCTCCCCTGTCTCTCCATCATCGACCCGACGCAGGGCTGCCGCGGGCGCCTGCAGGCTGCTCCCGTCTGCCCCGAAGAGTTCGAGGCCGGACGCCCCCGCCCGCAGCCAGGCGACCCGCAGCCGCCGTTGATCGGTGAACCAGACCACGGGGCGCTCGATCTCCACCGGAAACGGACCCTCCGGCAGCTCTCCCGGATGCCATGGCGCAGGCCGGCGGACCAGCAACCGTGCCAGCAGCGACAGCAGACCGGGCTGGTTCCCAAACGATGCAGATGCCGCCCCCGCCACCGTGAGGCGCACGAGGTCGTCTTCATCGACCTCTGCTGCAAGGATGTCCTCCAGGGCGATGCAGCGCGTCCGGGGCAAGCCCAGCGCGGATGGCTCCAGGAGGGCCACGCCTCCCGGACCGACCGCGACCCACGACCCGAAACGGCCCAGGATTCCCGGGGAGGCCGCGACCACCGAAGGACAGGCCCGGTTCGGTCCCGCCTGCCCGGACGCATGGAGCAGCGCAAGGACCCTCTGACCGCCAACGCCGTGCAGCAGGACGGTGTGCTCGCCGAGCGTCACCCGGACGCTTGCTCCTACCTCTGCGTCCCGATCGGCGCGGCACGCCGCCCAGTCCGTGACCGGAATCGAGGCCACCCCGAGCAGACGCGCGCCCACGCCCGAGCGGCGCACGCTGATTCCAGCGGCCGATGCATCGATCGTGACGGGATCGAACATCGGCCACCGGAGCACCTCGTTGGCATCCAGTGTGAACGAGCCGGATTCAGGGAAGAGCGACAACCGGGAGCCTCCGATTCTCGGGCAGCAGGAAAGGGGCCT
>JAYYRS010000321.1:0-6727 GCA_036126975.1 Myxococcota bacterium | reverse complement strand
AAGCCGTCGCGGGTCTCGCTGCACGCCGCCCTGCGCTCTCGCTCCATGCTCGACCGCCACAACCGAGCGGAGAGGGGCCGCTCGACTGGCAGATGTGGGCCTACGATCCCGTGCGCCGGACGTTCGACCGGAGCCGGGCCGGAGGTGCGCTGCAGCTCCTGCTCCGCGCAGGCATCGCCCCGGTCGACGGCGGCGCCGAGCTTGGTGACCTGCTCCGCCGGCGCCAGGAGCGCAGCCCAGAGGACGATGACCTGGCTCGCCTCGATGTCGACCTCCCCGCCGAGGCCGAGCTCTTCGTGCCGCCTGCGCGGATCGTCGCCACCGGGCTGGGGCTTCCCTCCCGTGAGACGGATGCCCCACGACAGGCAGCGGATGTTCAGGCATGGCAGGAGGCGGAAGCGGCCGTGGCCCGCCACGCGGCCGGAGAAGGTGCGATCGCCGCAGACGCAGAGCCAGCGGCGCTCGATGACCTCGCCCGGATGGCGTCGCTGGCGGCGCTGACGGGTGTGGACCTCCCCGGTGTGCCAGCGGTGGCAGACTTTGTGCATGGCGTCCCACGGGTCGCGAGCCGCCCGTGGACGCGTGCCACTGCGGCGGACCACGCCACGCTGCAGGCCGCGCTTGAAGAAGACGCTCCGGATGCACGGGTCCGTCTCGGTCTCGCCTGCAGCGGTCTCGCGCGCGCCCTCGACGACCGCGGGAGCCTGACGGAGGAACTCGCCGCGCGCCTCGCACGCATCCCGGCATCGGAGAGCGTCGTTCTCGGGCTGGCGTGGCCCCTGCAGATGGAGCACCGGACATCGCCGTGGGAACGGGCGGAGGATTCGCCTCGCACGACCGAGCACCGGGACCGGATCCGCGCCAGCCTCGACGCGGTGTTCGGCGTGCTGGCAGACGAACCAAGGGTCCGCTTCGTCGCGCCCGGCCAGGCGACCCAGTGGCGACCGGAGAACCGCGGTCCGTCCCTGACCCAGAGGGTCTTCGCGCTGAACCCCACCGACATCCTGGGCACGGTGCGTCCCGCAGAGGTCGAGGTGCTCCACCGTCGCGCGCGCGTCGAGGACCTGCGGCGTCGCTGAGCCGCCGGCGCTACCGCTTGGGCCGCTCGTACCGGAACAACGACGCCCCGACCTGCAACCGGTCGCCGTTGCCCAGCGGCCGCCGGCTGACCGACTCGCCGTTGACCTTTACGCGGGTGAAGATCGCCTTCTTCTCCAGGATGTGCGACTTCCCGTCCCAGGTGATCTCAGCCGGAACGCCCCATGTCAGGAGGCCTTCAATGGGTACCAACCCGCCCCCGCCGAAGGTGATGCCCCGTTCTTCGGGGTACCAGAACCGCTCTGGACTCTTCGCGAGGACCACCCGGGCCTGCTCGACCGCTCGATTCGACCGCTGGATGGCTTTGAGGGCCTCTACGCTCATGGCGAACGTCGCAGCATCATCATCGGGCACGACCGTCTTGGGATCGTATCGGGGCAGGTAGGCGACGTACCGACCCTTGTAGAACCGGTCCTCGCGCCCGTCGCCCAGGTACACCATGGAGAACTTTCCAATCTGGATCTCGTCGCCCCGCACCAGCAGGTGCTGACGGATGCTCTCCCCGTTGATGAGCGTGCCGTTGGCGCTCTCGAGGTCCTCAATGACAGCCCCTTGGCGACCGACCACCACGGCTGCGTGCTCCCGACTGACCGAGACGTTGGGCAGCACCACCGCGCAGTCCTCGCCCCGCCCGAGGACGTATCGCCCGGGTTCATCGAGAGGAAACAGCTGGTTCTTCTGCTGCGTGAACTTGATGACGAGTCGGCCCACGGGTCCCCCTGCTCCCCTGAATGGTACCGCACGCGCGACCCGCGACGGCTCTCCCGCAGGCCGTCCCGATGCCGCGCAGCCGCACGCGCGCCGCCCGCCAGCTCAACGCCAGGGCATGGCAGGGGGAACGGCATCAATCGCGAATGCGTCATCGCGCAGGCGGATCAGATCCGAGGCGTAGAGGTTGTAGTCGAAGACGACCACACCTTGTGCGCCCTCCTGCCGCGCCACTTCGATGCACCCCTGCAGCTGTTCGAAGTCCACCGATTCGCCGCCCGCACCTGCGTACACATGGCGCCCATGCCGGTTCGAGACGTGGTCCCGAACCAGGACCCGGAAGTCGAGCCGGCTGCCCTCTTCCTCCGCCACGGGCCAGTAGAGCATCGGGATGTTGGCGTCGACCGCACCTGCTTCCAGAAACGCGAAACTGTCCTGGTAGTAGTCCACCGCCCCCTCGCTCACGGCACGCCATCCGAACCCATTGGTGTGCACGCCCCAGACCGCAGCCGTCACCGGCACATCGACGGCCTCCGATACGCCGGCAGCGGTTGCCACGACCTGGGCTCGTTGCCAATCCGCGCGGTCTCCGCCGTCCATCGCCCAGCGCGCCTCGGACACCGGGTCATGGGAGTACTGCGCCCCCGGATAGCGGATGTAGTCGAGATGGACGCCGTCGACGGCGTAGTTGCGGGTGATGTCGGCAGCCACGGCGCGAACGCGCGCACGGACTGCCGGATTGCCCGGGCTGGCAAAGACATAGGAATCATTGAGCGCCTGCGGCGTCCCCGAGCCGTCCGCGACGAGCCATTCAGGATGGTCCGTGAGCGCATGGGATGGCTCGGCCGGGCCTGGGGGGATGGTGCCCTGCCATAGCGGAAACGTGTTGATGTAGGCATGCACGTCCAACCCCTGCACGTGCCCCGCATCGATCGCCGTCTGGAGTGGGTCCCAGCCGGGGTTCCGGCCGAGCGTCCCGGTCAATCGCATGGCCCAGGGCTCGACACCGGAGTCGTAGAACGCATCGAAGGTCCCGCGCACCTGGAAGAAGACCGTGTTGAAACCCGAGGCGGCCACGTCCGCCATGATGGCCTCGATCTCCTCAGGGGAATCCCAGGACCAGCGGGTGACCCAGATCCCGCGGAGTTCTGCTTCCTGCGTCTCGGGCAGTGCAGAACCACCGGTGTCTGCGCCGGGCCCGATCCCAACGTCGGGTGCCGAGTCCGCCCCGCCGATCGCAGGGTCCGGCCTCCTGGCCTCTCGCCGCGCCGCATCTCCCCCTTCCCCCGACCCGCCACATCCGACCAGGGACAGCACCAGCGTCATGATGGCGTACATCGCATGCTCCCTGGCCGGCGGTCCCCGACCCGACGGTTTCCGACTACCAGGCCGGCGGAAGGTTCCCGCTCCGCGGCTTCACGTCCTGCTGCAGCCGTCGCTTGACACCCGCAAAGGAACAGATCGGGCACGCATTCGGGTCGTGGGACCGTGCCGGGCAGTGCTCCCGCCCGAAGAAGATGATCTGGAGATGGAGGTCGTTCCATCGGTCCCGCGGGAAGGCCCGCTTGAGGTCCGCTTCGGTCTTCTCGACGCGCGAGCCATCCGACAGGCCCCAGCGCCACGCAAGCCTGTGGATGTGCGTATCCACCGGGAAGCTCGGCTCACCGAATGCCTGGGCCATCACGACACTCGCGGTCTTGTGTCCCACGCCGGGCAGCGCCTCGAGCGCATCCTGGTCGGCCGGTACGACACCACCATGTCGTTCCAGCAGCAGCTCCGCGAGCCGGCGGCAGCGCCGGGCCTTGGTCGGCGCGAGCCCGATCTGCCGTATGAGGTGACGGATCTCATCGACCCCGAGGGCGGCCATGGCTGCCGGGTTGGGCGCTGCCGCAAACAGCGCCGGCGTGACCTCGTTGACCTTCTTGTCCGTGGTCTGCGCACTCAGCAGGACCGCGATGAGCAGTGTGAAGGGGTCGCTGTGGTCCAGCGGGACCGGCGTCTCGGGGTACAGCTCCGCCAGCAGGGCGTCGATGCGCGCCAGCTTCTCGGCCTTGCGGATGCGGCGACGCGCCACTCAGTTCACCGCGAATGGTTCGGAGAGCGTGAAGGGCGCGACCTCCGCATCGAAGGCCTGCCCGTCTTCACCCACCATCTGGTATGACCCGTGCATCGTGCCGACGGGCGTGTCCATGGGACATCCGGACGTGTAGCGGAACGACTGGCCGGGACGCAGCAGCGGCTGTTCGCCGACCACGCCGGCACCCCGGACATGCTCTTCCGTGCCGTGGGCATTCGTGATGATCCAGTGGCGCGAGACGAGCCGGACCGGAGAGGCCCCCTCGTTGGTGATGGTCACGGTGTAGGCGTGCATCCAATGATGCCGAGCGGGATCGGAGTGCGCGGCGAGATAGTGCGGCTCGACCGCGATGCGAACGCCTCGGGTGGTGCAGGTACTGCCGGTCATGGAGCCTCCCCAGCAGCGATATCGCATCGCGCAGCAACGGTCCCGCGACCGCAACCCTCCCACCGGACGGCACGAGGGCCCGCGCGCGGCCCGCGGTAGGCTGCCGCCCGGAGGCGATGATGCGGGTGGTGCAGTACCGAGGGGCACACGTCGAGACCATCCATCCGGTACGGGCCGTCGCTGTGCGGATCGACGGCGAAACCGCGCGGGTGCTGTGGGCCGGGGGCGCTGCAGTCCGTTCGCCATGGCGGTCCGCTGGCAAGCCCTTCCAGCTCCTCGCGTCGATCGAGGCAATGGAGGCCGCTCGACATTCGGAGAACACGGCGTTCACCGCCCGGAGCCTCTCGGACATCGACCTCGCCGTGGGCGCGAGTTCCCACTCGGGACAGGCTGCCCACATCGAGGTCGTGGAATCCCTGCTTGCACGATTCGGCCGGGGCGTCGGCGACTTGCGGTGCGGCGCGGAGCCACCCGCACACGCACCCAGCTTCCATGCGTTGATCCGGGCCGGCAGGAAACCGAGCGCCATCCACAACGACTGCTCCGGCAAGCACGCGATGATGCTGGGCGCATGCACAGCCCGCGGCTGGGACCTCGACTATCGGGCCGAGATGCATCCGCTGCAGCAGACCGTCCGCGAGACCGTCCTCCGCTTGACCGGAGAGGTTCCAGGGGCGGCGATCGACGGTTGCGGCATCCCCGTGTGGGTGCTGTCAGTTGCCGGCATGGCACGGGCCTGGGCCCATCTCGCCGCCGCCATGGCCGACCCGGATCGGGATCCCCTCCTCGCGAGGATCGGTAACGCGATGGCGGAACATCCGTGGCACGTCTCGGGCACCGACCGGATCGACCTGCGCATCGCGGAGTCCGCTCGGGAGCCCTACGTGGGGAAGATCGGCGCCCAGGGCATCTTCTGCATCGCGCTGCCACGGCGCGGCCTTGGGCTCGCGCTCAAGGTCGCCAGCGGTGACGACGCCGCGGTCGCCGTCGCCGCCCGGCACCTGATCGGGCATGCGGCCCCCGGCGCCCTGTCGCCGGATCCTGGCTGCCCCTGGCACACCGTTCGCAACGTCGCCGGCGATGCCGTAGGCCACCGGACATGCGAGTTCGACCCGAACACACGGGTGGTCGTGGCCCGGACCCGTGCGTAGGGTAGCCATCGGAGGAGGCATCGCGTTTCCGCCATGTCCCCTTCCCTCCACCCGACCCCGGTCGACCCTCCCCCACGAGCGCTCCGATGGCAGGAAGCGACAAGAAGCCGCCTGCGCCCCCGAACCGTCCCAAGGACGGCCGCGAGCGCAAGGACAGCACCCTCGTGCTGGAGCGCACCAAGAGGCCGCGCCGCTTCAAGTGCGTCATGCACAACGACGACTTCACGCCCATGGAGTTCGTCGTCCACGTGCTCGAGAACGTCTTCCATCGCTCCAAGGCAGAGGCGACCCGGGTGATGCTCACCGTGCACAACGAGGGTGCAGGCATCGCGGGTGTGTACAGCCGGGAGGTCGCAGAGACCAAGGCAGGCAACGCCGTGAAGTTCGCCCGCTCCGAGGGCTATCCGCTCCTCGTCACCACCGAGCCCGAGTAGGCCCCATGTCCGCGACACCATCCACCGACCCCAACCCCGACCCGGGAACACCATGAAGGTCGCCGACAACCTCCGCGTCGCGCTGTCACGGGCCATGGAGGACGCACACTCGCGCCGCCACGAGTTCCTGACTCTCGAGCACGTCCTGCTTGCCCTCCTCCACGACCCCACCACGGTCAAGGTGCTTCGGTCCGTGGGCGCCGATGTGGCACGACTCGAGGGCGAACTGGAGAAGTACCTCGACCGGGAAGTGGAGCAGCTCCCCGAGGGCAAGGACACCGAGCCACAGCAGACGCGCTCGTTCGGACGCGTCTTCCAGAACGCCGCCCTCCGCACCCAGCACTCCGGCCGCGACGAACTCGACGGGCCAGCGGTGCTGCTCGAGCTGATGCGGGAGGAGGAGAGCTACGCCGTCTACCTCCTGGACCAGGAGGGGGTCGAGCGTCTCAGCATCACGACCTACCTGTCCCACGGAATCGGCAAGGGGGGCGCCTCGCTCCGAAGGCCGCGGGCCACCGCAGGTGCATCCGCGGGGGAGGACACAGACGAAGGCGAGTCCGGGGTGGACGAAGACGACCCGCTCGCGCAGTACACGGTCGAACTCGTCGCTCGTGCTGCGGAGGGCGGGACCGACCCGCTCATCGGGCGCGATACCGAGGTCGAGCGCATCGTCCACATCCTTGCACGCCGCCGCAAGAACAACCCCATGCTGCTCGGCGACCCGGGTGTCGGCAAGACGGCGCTGGTCGAGGGGCTCGCGCGGCGAATTCACGAAAAGCAGGTGCCCGAAGCCATCCAGAACGCCACGGTGTGGTCGCTGGACATGGGCGCCCTTCTCGCAGGCACCCGCTACCGGGGGGACTTCGAGGAGA
>JAYYRS010000320.1:0-4001 GCA_036126975.1 Myxococcota bacterium | reverse complement strand
CGAGAGCAGACGGATCCGCAGTCCCAGGGCATCGTCCCGGACCCGCGTGACCCCGGTGCGGCCACGAGCAAAGGTGCCGATCGCATCGTTGCTGCTGGAGAGCACCGCATCGACTTCTCGTGCCGCGGACCGGGAATCGTCGAGGTCGGACTGCTGGCTCCGCAGGGCGCGGGATGCATCCACGGCGCGCGCCACCTCATCGTTGCCCGTCAGCAGCGCCCGGGCAAAGTCGGGAAGTGCGGCATTGCCTGCGTCGAGCGCATCCCCCGCGACCATCCGTTCGAAGTACGTGCCGATGTCTTCCCGCGTCGCCTCGATGCGAGCGAGCTGCCGCTGCAGCGGCGTGTAGTCGTCCACCACGGTCTCGTACGCAGCCAGGGCCTTCTCGTACGAGGTGTTCTTCATGTGCAGGTGCCCCATGTCGAGCTTCAACTGGAGCGCGTACGGGTGCTCAGGGAATGCGATGAGGAAGATCTCCGTCTGCTGGAGCGCACCTTCCCAGTCGCCCTGCTTGATGTAGGCCCACACCATCTCGTAGAGCTGGTCGGCCAAGTAGGTGGAACCGGCCGGGATGTTCCGGTAGGCCGCCAGGGCCTGATCATATTCTCCGATCTCGTAGAGGACCCGCGCGAGCGCCAGCCATGCGAGCTCCCGGACCGGCCCGGCCGACTCCAGCTCCGCTACCCGGGCAAACTCCGCAGCCGCTGCCTGGAACTCTCCTTCCGAGGCGAGGACCGCGCCCATGAAGTACCGGGCCCGCGCATAGAACCCGCCGCCAACCGGGATCTCCATGAACAGGGCCTTCGCCCGTGCGTTCTCTCCCTGGCGCCAGAACGACTTCCCGACCGTGTACTTCACCTGGTCTGTGGGAGCGACGCGGCCGGACAGGATCCAGCTCTGGTACAACGCATAGAAGCGCTCGGATTCCTGGAGGATTCCGTACACCTCGAGCTGCCGCCGGACCGCATCTTCAAAGAACGGGTGGTTGCCGCCCGTGTTCACGATCAGCTGGTAGGCGTCGAGTGCCGTATTCCAGTTCCCGAGCTCGAACAGACACTCCGCGAGGTACCACTGGGAGTCCTTCTGAAGGGCTGCGCTCGTCAGCGCCTCGGACTCGACGAGCACGAAGAAGGCCATCGCAGCACGCTCGTAGTCGCCGACCAGGAATGCGTAGACCGCGTCTTCGTACCGCCGTGTCGCCTCCTCGGCGCCGATCAATCCGCGGCGCTGCTCGTAGTCGCGGGCCAGCTTCGAGGCCCGCTGCTCCGTGTCGACCAGGTCGGCCTCTACATCCGCCACCAAAGCGGCGAACCCGCGGTCCGCCGCATTCGCCTGCGGACCCGCGAGAAGCAGTGCCAGCAGTGGTGTCAGTCGCAGGTGCGCCATCACGATGTCGTTGCTCCAGTTCGGTACCCGGCCCTTCGCCGGAATCCGGTCCGCGAGGCGTTCACTCGCCGCTGCCCATCGCATCCGTGAGGCGGGTACAGGTCGTCTCGAACTGCACGTTCGGCCGCTCGGTGAAGGACCGGCCGATGCCCTTGCGCTCGTCCGAAACGACTCGGACAGAGCAGTTCTTGCCTTCTTCAGCGACGAACGAGTGGCTCGACTGCACGTTGAAGGTGTAGTCCTTGACGTAGCTGAACACGCCGAAGCCGTTCCCTCGGAGGCGGATGTTCACCGTCACGTTGTGTGCGCCCGGGGGGACCGCACCCTCGAACACCTTGAACTCCCGCATCTCATCCAGCCCGCCCGTGGGGTCGGCCTTGGAGAACTTGCCCTGTCCGTCGAGGTAGTAGGCGATGGACTCGACGGTGTACCCGCGCCCGAGCTTGTTCTCGTGCCAGACGGTCGCCCGCGACCCGGCGGACGTTCCCTGGACGACGATTTCCTTCAGCAGCTGGAGGGTCGCCTTCGCCCGAAACACCTGCTCCTTGAGCGAGTGAACTTCTTCTTCGATGGTGAGGAGTTGCCGGTCGTAGTCGCCGTCACTGAGCTCTGCCGCATCCCCCGAAGCCTCGTCCCGGCCCGACACCGCCTCGGCTGGCGCCTCCGCAGCGGGGGCATCTGGTGCTGACGCCTCTGGAGTGGGCTCCTCACCGTCGCCCTGGGCGACTGCGACCGACGAACTGCCAAGGCCCGCGAGGGCCGCCGTGGCCACCAGAATCCGCATTCGAGTCATCCGCATCGTGTCGCTCTCCTGCCCGGCCCTCGAACCCGCCGTGGGCTCCCTGACGCCGAACGCCCTGACAGGCGCGCGCCGGCGCAAGGGTATTCCATCCACGGCACCGCGGAAACCGGCCGATCCAATCGACGTCTGCTCCGGCGCCGTTCCTGGCGCGCGCTGGGTGTACCACGCTTCATGGTTTCCTGCCCCCCCGCGGAGGACTCGTACCGAGGCTGCATGTCTCAACTACGCCGCCTGTGGGTGTCACCCGCATCCCGATGACAGCAATTTCACGGATTGCTTGGTGGCGGAGCCCCGGCGCTGCCGCCCGCGGCGACGGGTACCGGCACGCCCTCCAGCGACAACAGCGCTTCCCCGATGCGGTCATGAAGCACCCGGACCGGACGGGTGCGTCGAAAATTGTTGACGAGGACGCTGACCGCATAGGTGTCGCCTGACCGGGACTGGACGTAGGCAGCGAGACAGTAGACGCCGTTCAGACTGCCGGTCTTCCCGCGCACGCGCCCGACCTCGTCCTCCTCGTCGAACCTGCGCCGCAACGTGCCGTCCCTTCCCCCCACGGAGAGCATGGTCCGAAACTCCGGTGCGAGCAGGGGTTCGTGGTGCATGTCCAGCAGGACCGCGTTCAGATGGGACGGACGGAGCTGTGCGTCGCGGGAGAGACCGCTGCCGTTGACCACCGTGTACTCGTCCCGCGGGATCCCCAGCTGGTCGAAGTAGGAGCGGATGGCCTCCAGGCCCTTCTCTGCGGTCCCCGGGACCCCGTGAACCTCTGCGCCCATGGCCTTCAGGACATGCTCGGCCATGAAGTTCGACGAATACTTGTTGGTGTGGTTCAGGATCTCGTGCAGGGGCGGCGACCAGAGCCGGACGATCTCATCGGCCTCGCTGGGCGTCGAGCCGGCACGGATGCTTCCCGATAGCGTCAGCCCGCGCTGCTCGAGGAGGTCGCCGAGGACCGACGCAAACCACGAGCGAGGCTCGGCGACGGCGCGATAGTGGCGTTGCACGGGCGACCCGTGCGGCACTTCACCTTCCACCGTAAACACCGTGGTCCCCGCTTCCAGGTCGGCGTCCCGCTCGATCCGCACCCAGCCACGCTTGCTCTCGGCCACCGTCACGAGGCGGTTTTCGAAGCGGACCAGGGTGGACGGCGTCTCCAGCTGCAGTCGCGGCGGCTGTCCGACTTCCACAGCGGGCGCGATCACGATCGAAAGGGCGTTGTGGTTGAGCGACAGTGCACCGACCGGCGCAAAGTACGCCGGCCCGTTGGCGATATCCACCTTCTTTCGCCACCCGGGAATCATGGGACCATCAGAGAAGTAGGTGTCGTCGAGGATCACGTCTCCGTTGACCTCCACAACCCCTTCCACTTCAAGGTCGACGAGCAGCTTCCACAGCTTTTCGACCACCAGGGTCGGGTCGCCTGTGCCGCGCACATAGAGATTCCCCTCCAAGACGCCCTCGTCGTTCACCTCTCCGTCGCGGAGCAGGGCCGTGTGGAATCGCCAGGTCGGGCCCAGGGTGCGGAGCGCGGCCGCCGACGTAACGACCTTCATCGTGCTGGCAGGCACCAGGGGCGCATCCGCATCCCACGCATACACCTCGTCCCCGGTCTGGAGGTCCACGACCTGCAGCGCCACGTCCGAGGAGGTGAAGAGCGGATGGTCGAGCAGTTCCCCCAGAACGGGATGGAGCGGCATCGACTGCGCCGCCACGTGTCTGGGGTCGGGTTCGTCGTCCGCCCAGGCAGTGGGCCAGAGCAGCATGAGCATCAGGAAGCACAGGCGAAGCATGTTCGGTGGGCCCGGGAGGC
>JAYYRS010000319.1:0-3182 GCA_036126975.1 Myxococcota bacterium | reverse complement strand
CATCCGGGCTCGGTAGCCCGACGTGCACCCGACGGACCATCCCGCGGCCCGCGGTTGTGGGGCGCCTCGGGGCGCGGATATACTGAAGGAGCGCCCGTCGGGGAGCGACCCGGTCGGGTCGGCCGCTGCGGCGTCGCGCGCCTCCGGCCCGCCTCCCGGCCGGTCCTGCAACCCGCGAGAGCACGCCATGTCCGCATCCCGCTTCGCTGCGCTGGCCGCGCTCGTCACCTTGTCGCTGCTTTCCACGGGCTGCAAGGACGGCGGGAAGGCGGATACCGGAGAGGCCGGACGCCCGGTTGCCTCCTCTGTCGCGTTGCATCCGCCGGTGGGAGGCCAGGGGACCTCGATGGAGGTTCGCATCGACGCCAATGCATCGGTGTTCGCCTTCGACGGGACCTCGGTGGATTTCGGGGAAGGCATCCGCGTCGACGGCGTCAACGTCGATGACGGCTGGGGGTCGCGGGTTGCCATCACGATCGAGCCGGATGCGGCGCTTGGGAAGCGGACGGTGGAGGTCCGATCGGACGGCAGGCGGTACACACTGACCGATGCCTTTGATGTCATCGCGGAGTCGTTCCGCATCGCCCCCGAGACGGTGCGCATCGGGGAGGCCGTGGACATCGACATCGTCGGAACCAACACGGCGTGGCTGGGGGGGGTCACCTGGCCCAACTTCGGCGAGGGAATCGACGTTGTCGAGTTCTCCGTGCTGTCCGAGACGCTGGCGACGGCCAGCCTGAGCGTCTCGCCCGACACCGCTCCCGGGTGGCGCAACGTCGTCATGGACAACGGCGGCGGAAGCCTGGTGACGCTCTATGACGGCCTCAAGGTCGACCGGGTGTCGCTGGCGGCGACGTTCGACCCGCCGGTGGCGGAGCAGGGCGACACGGTCGAGTTCACCGTGTTTGCACGCGGGACGGACTTCCAGAGTGGAACCCCGCGCGTCGGATTCGCAGACCGGTACGGGCCCAACCCGGACGTGGTGGTCGACACGGTAACGGTGCTGGACGCGGAGAACCTCTATGGTCGGATGACGCTCTCGAACGCGGCGGCCCTGGGCAACCGGGATGTGACGCTGGAGCTGCCCGACGAGGGTCTGCTCATTCCGGATGCGTTCGAGGTCATCGGTGGAGAATGGGACCTGAGCGAGGTCGCGGTCGACCTGTCCTTCACCGTGGTCCGTTCCCGCGACAACAACGGAAACGGCGAGTACTCCGAGCGCGTGCGTGCCAACTGCACGTTCTTCATCCCGCTCGACCCACCGTGCCCGTCTGGGGGCGGTGGCAGCGGGTCGGGGTCCGAGGCCGGCAGCGACCCCTCTCCATACGACAACAACGGCGTGTGGATGGCCACGGGCGAGGGCAGCGGTGGCGGCCAGGAGGACTGCCCCTTCCCCACTCCGGTCTCTGCCGGAGACTATGTGTGGTTGGAATCCGACCAGAACATCATCACGCTCGAGAAGCAGATCGACACGGCGAGCGGCTCCATCTACTACACGGCGCCAGACATCCAGCTCGAAGACTATGTCACCGACAACATGTACGACCTGCACACCTCCGGTGACCCGGAGGCGATCGGCGAGTTCGTACTCGATGAGGTCCTGCCGACTGTTCCCTCCGACTGGCAGTGGGTCGCTCCGGACCTGTGGGGCAACCACACCCACAACCGTGCAGAGGACTTCGCATTCTCATGGACCCCCGCGCTGACCTACCCAGACGCCATGTTCGTGGTGTCCATCTGCACGAAACAGAGTCCCTGTCCGATGGCGGAAGAGAGCTGGTCCGGGTACGCGGGCGCCTATCCCTGGGACGACGGATCCCACCTGTTCACGGCATCCGAGATGTCCATGATGGGCGCAGGCGGGGTCCCGGTGTACGCCTACAGCGTCATCTCGGGTCGCGAGTTCGGCCTGCCGGACAGCATCTACCAGACCAACCAGGCCACCTCCTACATCTACCTCAGCCAGTACATGGTGCTGGAGTAGGGCGTCCCTGTCTTCCCGAGTCCGGTGCTTCCAGCGCCGGAGTCGGTTTCCGGAGCTTCCATGTACAGGACCGCCGCCTGCGCCGCACTGGCGATTGGGCTGACCGCCTGCAAGAACGAGCAAGGCATCGCGGAGATCCGCATCGAGCAGGTGGCTGCGGTGGCGGGCGACTTCGACCGCCTGGAGTCTTCCCTGTTTCGCAACGGCGTGCAGACCGAACTCTATGAAGGCTACATCAACGCGCCGGTCTACGACGTCGACGAAGACGCCGAGATCGGCGTCACGCCGTTGCAGGTGGAGCGCCTGTTTTCCGAAACGGATGCGGACGGCGAGCCACTGTTGTATTCCTTCGACGCGCTTTTCCTGAACTCCGGCACCCGGGGGCTGGGACAGTTCGTCTACAACGACGTCGACCCGGATGATGCCCTTGTCACCGACCCGGCTGTCGTGGAGACACTCCGGGCGTATGTCGCGCGGCGCCGAACCGTCGTGGCGTCGGACTGGAGCTATGACCTCATCGAACAGGCGTGGCCGGAGCGGATCACCTTCCTCGAGGAATCCCAGGGCCTGGACGCGGCGCAGCGGGGAACGTCGCGCAGCGTGGTCGCCCGGGTAACGGACGAGGCCTTGGCAGATGCCTTGGGCAACAGCCAGCTTGAGGTGTTCTTCGACTTCAGCTACTGGTCCGTGATGCAGTCGGTGGGACGAGGGGTCACCGTGCACCTGCGCGGAGACGTGGAGTATCGGCCCACGGACGGTTCGAGCGCAGCTCGTCTGGTGGACGTGCCCCTGCTCGTCAGCTTCGAGCATGAGGGTGGCCGGGTCATCCTCAGCTCCTTTGCCTGGCGCGCGCAGCGGCAGGTCGTGGCGGACACCTTGATGCTCACCATGGTGGAGGGGCTCGCCGTGGAGACCACGGGGGACCAGACCGGAGGAGGACCCGATGCGTCCCGATGATGTCCCATGGCGCGCCGCACGGATGGTGATGGCCATCGCTGCCTGCGCGGGCACGGTGGCTTGCACCGAATACGGCTACACGGAGCGAACCGCGAAGGACGTGTTCCAGCAGGTGCGCAAGAACACCGTGGATGTCCTGATGGTGGTCGACAACTCCTGCTCGATGTTTGAGGAGCAGGACAACCTCGCGGCGAACTTCTCCGGATTCATCTCTGCGTTCGAGGGGGTCGATGTCGACTGG
>JAYYRS010000318.1:0-5182 GCA_036126975.1 Myxococcota bacterium | reverse complement strand
CCTGCAGCCGATCCTTCCGCTCGGGCGGGTGTCGTTGCCGACGCGCAGGCAACCGTCGGGGCTGCCGCGCCAGACTTTTCCCTCACCGATGTCGAGGGTACGCCGTTCGACCTCTCCGCGCAGAAGGGCAAGGTCGTCGTCCTCGAGTGGTTCAACCCCGATTGTCCCTTCGTCAAGCATGCCTACCAGGAGGGCCCACTCGCCGACCTCGCGGGTCGATGGATCGACCGGGGTGTCATGTGGGTCGCGATCAACTCTGGCAAGCCCGGCAAGCAGGGCGCCGGTGCCGAGCGGAACCGCGCCGCACGGACCGAGTACCGCATGGCCTCCCCGGTCCTGCTTGACGAGAGCGGAGCCGTCGGGCGGCTGTACGGAGCAGTCACGACCCCACAGATCTATGTCATCGACACGAATGGCGTCCTCGTCTACAACGGCGCCCTGGATGACCAGCCGCTCGGCCGGGGAAGCGGACCCGCACGGGTGTACGCCGATGAAGTGCTCGCCGCAGTCACGACCGGGAAGCCAGCGCCCTTCGGCAAGCAGAAGCCCTACGGTTGCTCCGTGAAGTACTGACCCGGCCCCTCCGGCAACCGGTGCCCCCGCAGGCTGCATCCCCCCGATGCGTCCGATGCACGGATGCGGCTCCGAGCCCGCATCCCCGTGCGCCCAGCCCGGCCGGCTGGACCCCACCACGCAGTGCCCGCCTGCGCCGGACCGCGACCGGGGCGGGTCCGCGCCGTGTTAGACCCGTCGGGTCCGTCCTGCCCCGGAAAGCGGAGCGACCATGCGCCACCTCATCATCGCCCTCGCACTCACCCTCGCCCTCACGGGCTGCTGGGAAAAGCGGATCAAGCACCTCGATGACCAGGAGTTCCAGCACTACTACTCGCTGAAGGTCTACCTCGACGACGACCAGCGGAAGGCGTACCTGAAACTCAAGACGCGCCAGGAGCGGGACGATTACCTGAAGGCGATCACGCTCCCCGGGCGCCCACCCCGCATCCTGTGGGACATGTACTACGACTACGAGGACCACATCCGGGAGAAGATCTACGCCGGCGAAGTCCAGGCCGGCTGGACGACGGAGATGCTGCTCATGTCGTGGGGGAAGCCCTTGAAACAGCGCAAGCTCGCGGGGCGGCAGGCAACGCGCTCCTTCGCCTACATCTACCAGTTCGAACAGCATGAGGACGGCAGCATCCTCGTCTGGGAGCCCGGCTCGCGGACGGAATACAAGGCCGTCAAGATGTTCAAGCGTGAAGTGATCATCGATGACGATGTCATCGCGAAGATCCGGAAGAAGTGAAGCGGTGCCCACCGGCCGTGCGTTGACCCGGCGCATGGGACGCACCCCCACCCTGCGGCACCTCACATCCCGCCACATGCTGCACGCGGGCGAGATCCGCATCCGCCCGGCCCGGGCCGCCGACGCCAGCCCTGTCGCACGACTCATCGAATCCGTGGTGGCCGAGGACCGATGGTTCCTCGCGGCGCCCGAAGAACACGTTGCCGACCCGGACCGTTTGCGCCCCCGCCTCGAGCGGCTCCAGGCAGAACAGAACAGCCTCGCGCTGGTTGCGATTCGGGCCGGCGAGATCGTCGGTTTCGTGGAGGCAACGGGAGGCAGTCTCCGCAGGACGGCGCACGAGTCGCACGTCATCGTCTACGTGGACGGCGTCCACCGGAATGGCGGCGTGGGAACCACATTGATGGCCGAACTCATCCGTCGTGCATGCGAGCGCCCGGGGATGATGCGCCTCGCACTTGCGGTCTTCGCAGACAACCTGCGCGCGGTTTCCCTGTACCGATCCCTGGGCTTCTCCGAGGAGGGGCTCCGGAGAGGCGCCTGCCGCGAACGGGATGGCGTCCTGCGGGATGAAATCCTGATGGCGCTCGACGTGTCAGGTGGCTGACCCCGCTGCTGCTCAAGGGCAGTGGTCGCCCGACCTCGTCCAAGTGAGCATGGTTCCGAACCGGGAAAAACCCAGGGCAGCCATGATCGGATCGCTCGTTCCTTCCCGCGCGTAGACGCCGACCAGCTCGCAACCCACCACGGCAGCCCGGGCCATGCGTGCGGCGACCAGCCCCCGGTAGGCACCGCGCCGCCGGTACGCCGGGATGGTGCCCCCGCCCCAGAGAAAGCCCACACCCAGGTCCGGGAAGGTGTTGAGCCCCCCGGATGCCATCGGCGTTCCCGTGGAAGCGTCGTAGGCCACGAATCGATGCACGCGGGCGCGCGGCCGTGTGAGCTGGGCGAGTTCGTCTGCGATCCGCTCCTCCGAGACCCGTCGGTTCTTGCGCCCGAACGCCAGCTGGGAGACGCGGATGCAATCCAGGAGTGTCCGGGTGTCCTCCACCGGCAGCACGCGCACATCTGGCTCTGCGGCAGCAGCAGGCCTCTCCGTGGAGGCCGCCCGCACATGATGCCGATGCTCGGGTTTCCATCCGTGTCGGAGCAACAGCGCCGGCAGGTCAGGATGCTGGCTGTCCCGCGCCAGAATCCAGCGGCTCGTGACCCCTCGGTGCGCCTGATCGACCTCCGCAACCAGGGACGGCAGCATCGCAGAATCCCCTGCGCGAACCCGGAGCACCTGGTTCAGGGCATGCTGGTCCTGCGCCGAGCGGGTGTAGAGCAGTTCCGGCCGATCGACCTGTTCCGCCCAGGGTGGCAGCCAGAACAGGTCCCAGAGCGACTGTTCCATCCGCGCATCCACGTCCACGACGTCCTCCGGGGGCCGGGATACCCTACCCGCCCCTGGCACCCCTGGCCGCCACGGGGCCTACCGGAGCATCCATGCGCATCCCACCGCTGTTCATGATCCTCGCACTTGCCTGCAACACCGGCCCAGGTGGAGATGGCAAGGACCCTGGCGGCACCGGCGGTCCCTCCGACACGGACAGCGAACCCGATCCCGACCCGGATACCGAGGACTGCGGAGATGCGCCGAGCGCTGCGTCCCTGCCGACCGACGCCAGCTGCGAATACGTACCCACCGCGTCCGGCAATCCGTTCTCGGTGCAGGTCGAGTGGTCCATGGCGCATGAGATGACCGACCCTGCCGACGCAAGCGTCGTACACCCCGCGTACACGTTCGCGGACGAGCCCGCCTATGTCGGCGTCTTCCAGGCCCCTGCCGTCTCCCAGGCGACCGATGACAATGGGGACGGGCTGGTGGATGCCGGAGACACGCCGGACATTGCGCTTCTCATGGGAGATGAGTTCAGCGGGGACACGTGGAGCGGTCTTCGCCTCATCTCCGGAGACGGATCGCAGGTCCACGACACGACGGTCTGGCAGGCATTCGAGGGTGACCAGTACGCACCATTCCTGTTCGCCGGTGTGGCCATGGCGGATACGGACCTCGACGGCGCGACCGAGATCGTCACGACCGTCACCCGCCGGTCGGACGATGCATGTTTTCCGGCCCTCTACGAGGTCTCGCCAACGGGCACCCTCACGCTCGAGGCGGTCGGCAGCGCCGACCTCTGGTGCCAGGCCGCGGGCTACTCGACCAAGTCCGCCCATGCACCCGCCCTGTCCGACATCGACGGTGATGGAATCGTTGATGTCATTCTCGGACGGTCCGTATACGCCGGCGACGACCTCGACCTGAAGTGGGAAGGTGCGGGAGGCAGGGGTTGGTACAACGCGTGGTTCGTCGGCGCCGAGGGCTACTGGAACTCGGGATTCCATTCCTTCGCCCACGACATGGATGGCGACGGACTCGACATGGAGGTCGTAGCCGGCAGCACCGTCTACACCAGCCAGGGCGGCATCTACTGCGAACTCGGGCGATACGAGTCGGGCAGCTGGGTCGCGGCCGAGGACGGCTACCCGGCCGTGGCGGACATGGCGCGGTTCAGTGGCGACCGGAGCGGTGAACCGGAGATCGTGCTGACCGGCAACCAGCGGGTCAGCCTGTACCACGGTGATGTTCGGTACGACCCTTCGGGGCTGGACCGCTGCGTGGAGATCGACAGCATCACCAACGACCCCTACCGCACCAGTATCGGGGAGGAGCTACCGGCCCATCCGGACTGCGACCAGTCACGACGGAGTTTTGGTGGCCCGCCGACAGTGGCCGACTTCACGGGAGATGGGACCCGTGAGGTCGGCGTCGCCGGCGCCTGCTGGTACACCGTGATCGACGTCGACGCGGGGGGCGTCCAGTACGCGGCGCTGACACAGACCCGTGACTGGTCGAGCGCAAGCACCGGCAGCACCGTCTTCGACTTCAACGGAGATGGCACCGACGAAATCGTGTTCTCCGATGAGGACGCCGTCTACGTCTGGCAGTACGACAAATCTGCCGGGCTGCGGCCCTGGGAGCGGCTCGCGACCGTCCTCGAAGACCAGAACCACAAGTCCTGGACCATCCACGAGTATCCCCTGGTGGCCGATGTGGATGGCGATGGCAAGGCAGAGCTCATCGCGCTCAACAGCCCCCGTCCGGATCACGCCGACCACTACGGCCTGTACGTACTTGGCGCGGCGGACGACGACTGGGTCAGCGCGCGGCCGGTATGGAACCAGCACGCGTACTTCATCAGCAACATCGAAGACGACTTTGGCGTCGGCTACGCCGCGCCCAACTACGCACCCTACTCCGGCGAGGACTACAACTCGTTCCGGCTCCAGGCCCCGGGCAGCTTCGGCGCGCTCGCCGCACCCAACCTGCTGGCCCAGACGGAGGCCTGTCAGGCGTCCTGCGGCGACCCCGCCACCATCTGGGTGCAGGTTGGAAACGAAGGCGCATACATCACCGCATCCGCAGGGCTGGCTGTCGCGCTGTACGGCCAGACAGGCGGGTCGCGGACCCTCATCCGCACCCAGCCCCTCCCTGTCGACGCCACGCCGGGTTCGCTCACCGCCGCAGTGCGATTCGAGGTCGCCAACTGGTTCGACTATGACGCCATCGTCGCGGTGGTGGACGACCCGACCGGAACCAGCGCCGCGTGGGGAGCGGCCAAGGAGTGCGACGAGACGGACAACGAGGCCGTCGTCGACCTGAGCGCCCTGTGTGAGTGACGCCGGCGGACCGGACGGCTACCGCTCCCGCGGCATCACCCGGCTCAGGTTTGCGAGCACGGCTGCGAGATTCTTCTCGAGCGCCTCATTCAGGCCCGCGGTGTTGAGCAGCGCGCCGAGCACCCGACCCGGCTCGTAGTCCATGGTCACGGT
>JAYYRS010000317.1:0-8169 GCA_036126975.1 Myxococcota bacterium | reverse complement strand
GGGCCGGGGGGGGGATAAGCGGGCGCCGCGGAAGCGGGCGGCGGCGTGGCCGCCAAGCCTGCGAAGGAGCCGAAGCCCGCGAAGGAGCCGAAGCCCGCGAAGGAGCCGAAGCCCGCGAAGGAGCCGAGGCCCGCGAAGGAGCCGAAGCCCGCGAAGGAGCCGAAGCCCCGCAAGGAGAAGGCCCAGCGGGCGCCGCGGGAGCGCGGTGGCGGACCGAGCCTCGTCCAGTGGGCGGCGGTCGGGGGTTCGTCTGCCGTGGCCCTTGGCGGACTCAGCTACGCGCTGTACCAGAACGGGCAGGTGGCGCGGGAGCAGCGCGCCTGGGAGGCCGCAGTGGGGGGCGGGCAGAGTGGCGAGGTCATCGTCGCGGCCTTCGACCGGCTGGAGTCCGCCAAGAGCCGGCGCAGCGTGGGCTGGGCCACGATGAGCGTGGGCCTCGCCGGCGTCGCGGGCACCACGACCTGGATCCTGCTGTCCGGAGACCGGGACGGCGCCGCGATGGTGGTCGGCGGTTCGTTCTGAGGCCTCGCCTCAGTCCGGACAGACGTCCGAGTTCGCGGCCATGAGCCGGTACACACCGTCGTCTCCCATGCCCACGTAGACCATCCGCCAGCCGTCGCGCCAGGGTACGACCGCGGGGTCACGGGTCGACCACGCTTCGGCTCCGCTCGGCGTGAGCGGCAGCGAGATGCGACGCTCACCTCCCTCCAACCGGCCGATTCGCCATGGTCCGGGGTCGGCGATGATCGTGTCGTAGCCGCCGTACCAGGTGTGGACCCGTCCCGCGTGGTGCACGACCTCCGGCATGGCGACCGCGGCATTGTCCCAGCCGGACGGGTCCCGTTCGAGCTCCGGACCGGCACCGGTGCAGGCCATGGCCGTGGCGTCGCAGTCCGCCTTGCCGATGGCGAACCGTGCGCCATCGAAACCGGTGTACCAGAGGTCGATGCCGGCGTCGGTCCGGGTGGCATGGGGGTACAGGAGCGACAGGGTGTCGAAGGCCGCGTCGCCGGGGCGCAGGACGGTCTCGGTCATCGAGAACGCCACGCCGTCGTCGCTGGTGGCATGGGCGAGGCTGCCGGAGCCCACCCAGAGCTGGAACCCCGCGCCGTCATGGAGCAGGCTGGGATACGATTCTTCATCCAGTCCGGTCACGGCACGCGGCGCGGTCCACGTGTCTGCATCTTCGCTCGTGCTGGACCAGAGTGACGACGAGGCACCTTTCTGCATCATCCAAAGCAGGTGGAGTCCCGTGCCCGTGTCGACCAGCGTGGGGGCGAGCGTTCCGTCTCCTCGGCCCATCGTCTCGCCACCGAACAGCGTCTCGTCATCGAACAGGGGGCCGCGTCGCGTCCACCGCCATCCATCGGTCGGGTGGCCGTCGGCGGTCGGTTCCGGATCTGCGTCGGGGGGTCCGCAGTTGCGCGCGGCCGTGCCGGTGTCGTCTGCCGGGGCGTCGTCGCCGTCCCCGGTCGGGTCGGGAGGCGCGCAGGCGGCGAGCAGGGCGAGGAGGAGACCGTGCATGGCTTCAGCCCCGGCCCAGCGTCCAGGCGGCCAGGACCGACATCCAGGCGTCTCGCTCGGAGTCACCGAGTGCCAGCGGCTCACCGGCAGCCGCGGCCCGCAGCAGGGCGGCAACGGGCGCGCTGGGCGCGGCCCGCTCCTGGAGGACCCTGAGCAGGGCGGCATGCTCCGGAGTGACCCCCCGCTCGGCCTGCCACGCCGCCACGTCCTCGGCGAAGGCGTCGTCGCCGGGCAGGGGCTGCTCGTCCGCATTGTTGGGGCCGAGGCCGTTGATGGCGTCCACGACGGCCTGCTTGCGAGCGCCGTAGTGCAGGTCCGTGAGGTCTTCGGGGAGGATGGGGGTGCCCAGCCAGATGTCCTGCTGACCCATGCCGGTCGGGAACTCGGTCCGGGTGTCCAGGGGCGCGGTGGGCAGGCCGCCCACGAAGCGGACCGGCACGATGGGCGCGCCCACCTCGAGGGCCATGTCGATGAAGGCGCCACTCATCTTCTGCACCGGCGTGCGGCAGTCCAGGCTGCGGGTCCCCTCGACATGCACCATCACGGACCGCCCGGTCGTGGCCATCTCCGTGGCGAGCTCGCCGATGATCGTGGGGAGGGACGCCTTGTCCTGGCGGTCGAAGTACGTGATGACCCGAGGGTCCTCGACGCCCGGCCATGTGAAGCTGTGGCGGATGAGGTCGCCCAGCCACGTGGCCTTGTGTTCGACCTTGGCGAGGGTGACCGTCGGCGTCCCCACCAGGGCGCTCGCGACGATGCTGAAGACCAGAGACTCCACACCGGTCTGGTGGTTCGCCAGGAACAGCGTGCTCCGGCCGTGGATGGCGTCGAAGGCCGCGGGGTCGGGGACGACCACCCGGCGGAGGAACCGCTGGATGAGACCGTAGTACAGGTCCTCGACCGGCCACCGGCCATCATCGACGCGCTTGTCGGTGTCGAACCACCGGGTCCAGAAATCGACGACCGGCGCAAGGTCGAGGGTCGGTGCAGAGACGGTCCGCACGACGGTGTCGTCTCCGTCTTCGAAGGTCTCGACGTCGAATCGGGTCAGGGGCAGCGCGTCGAGCACCGTGCCGGGATGCAGCCCCTGCCCGGCCGCGAGGTGTTCCTTGACGGCGATGTCGGCCACGTCCCGGGTGCCATAGAGTGTGCCCACGGTGCCGGGCAGCCAGTCCGTGGCCTCGACCTCGGCCGCCGACAGCCGGGTCTCTCCCGCCGTGACGCGAGACAGGCGGAGGCCCGGGATGAACGCACCGTCCTTCAGGAAAGCGCGGCGGTCGGCGGGGGCGGCGGTGCCGAGGGGACCCTTGGGGAAGGTGGCCTCCACGAGTCGCATCTGGGCGAAGACTGCCCCGCCGTGGATGAGCTGGAGCTTGAACGCGGGATGCTCCGGTCCGCCGAGGAATCCATCGAAGCGCGCCTCGACCCTGACATCTCCCGAGACGGGCGTGGGTCCATGGATGTCGAGGTCGGTCACCAGCGCCGGGTATGCCACCACGCCCGCGGGAACCTTGTCGGTCCAGCGGTGGAGCTCCTCATGGGGAATGACATGGGTGGCGGCGTCGAGCAGCCGGGGGTTGAGCCGGCCGAGCGGCACGGCGCCGGGCGTCGCGTCGAGCACGCCGGACGCGCCGCCATCGCCCTCGAACAGCGCCGTGAGGGCCTGGAAGGCGGGGCCCTGGAACAGGGTGCCCCGGGCATAGGGCGAGGTGTCGGCATCCAGCGCGACCGGATCCCCCAAGGACGGGAGGGCAGGGGGCGCTGCCACCGGCTCGCCGAGCAGGACGGTGGCTTCGGCGACCGCATCTCCAGTCCCGGCGTCGACTCCCTGCACCTTTGCGCGGCCGTCCTGTTCGGAGACAAGCCGGGCGGTCAGGGTCCGCGGGTCCTCGACGGTGACCCAGGTGTGCACCCGCACGCTGCGGAGCCCGCGGATGGGCCCCTCGACAGCGCGGGACAGGAGGTCGACCAGCGACATCATCGGCACGGCCGGGACGGTGAAGGTGGGCCGGTGGTCGCCCACCCAGCCCTCCGGCGTCACGACTTCCGTGTCGTCGAAGTCGAGATCCGCGCCGGGTCCCGGAGGCACCGGTGTCGAGACGATGCGCATGCCCATGTTCGTGGTCTCGTAGATCCGCTTGCCGTCGACCCAGATGGACCCCGTGGCGATGGCGTAGGGCCCGAGCGCATCGGCCCCGAGCTCGGTGATCTCCACGGTGGAGCTGATGAGGTCGTTCTTCGGGACGACCTGACCCCGGTACTTCCACGTCATGGGCGTGCCGGTCATCAGCGGCTCGAACCGCGCACCCTCGATGGGGGCGCCGGTCTCCGGGTCGACGTGCATGCCCTTCTCGATCATCATGAACTGGAGGACCTGCAGCAGCGCCTCCAGGCCCAGGCTGCCGGGCTGGACCGGGTCCTGGAAGAAGTGCGCCTTGAAGAACCACTCGTCGGAGGTGACGTCCTTCTCTCCGCGCGCCTGGCCCAGACCGGCGGCGCCCGCGTCCGGCCAGTAGCCGCTGATGCGGTCGAGCATGTTGAGCATGGGCCGGGCCAGCCGGGGTTCGCCGCCGCAGTACTTCGCGGGCTGCGTCGTCATGTCGACGAAGAACGGTGCACCGCTCGGGTCGACGCGCTGCAGCAGATCGCGCTGGGCATCGTCGGTGGGCAGGCCGGCCTGGTTCTCGAACGCCGCCAGCGGGAAGAACCCGAACACGGTCTGGAGCGTGTAGACGGGATCCGCATCGTCATCGAGGAAGCAGTTCACATCGAATGACTCGATGATCATGCCCGCGGATTTCGAGATGTTGGTGATCGTGACCTGGGTGCGCATGGTGCCGGCATCCCGCAGGAGCTCCCCGTGGAGCGTGCCGGTGCCGTCCAGGTTGCGGAAGGACAGCTCCTCCTCGACGGTCAGCGCCGACCCCACCGCAGAGGCCAGCCATCCGCACGGCTGCAGGGCGGCCTCGAGCAGCACCGCGAACGGCATGGTTCCGCAGCCGTTCTCGTCGAAGTACCAGGCGTCTGGGGGGATGTCGTAGGCGATCTCGATGCTGCGGCCGGCCTTGAACTCGTTGATCGGGCCGTCGATCCGGGTCACGCGGGACATGAAGTGGTAGGGCGGGCCCGGCAGGCGGGCCACGCGCATCGGGCTGTCGTAGCGCGCGTACATCGGGCCGAAGGCGAGGCTGGGTCGACCCCACGCGCAGGCGAGGAGGCTCTGGTAGTCGAAGACGAAGCCGTCCTGCTCCGCGCAGGAACCGGTCTCCTGGATCTCCAGGAGCCGGGACCAGCGGGGGTCGGCCGGGCGCTCGAGCGGCCATGCCGGCACGAGCTGGAGACCCACACGCCGGGCGTGGAAGCCCTTCAGGCCATCGAAGGTGCAGAGCAGATCGGCGTAGAGCGTGGGAACGGGGCCGGCAATGAACTCCTCGACGAACACCTCGTAGGTGATCTTCTTGTGGGTCGGCAGCACCTGGCCCCGGCACCGGAGCTCGAACGGCTCGTCCTGCACGGGCTGGAAGCGCCAGCCATCGCGCCGCACGGTCACGCCGAGTGCGGCCATGTAGAGCGCCATGGCCTGCAGGCAGCCCTCGAACATGAGCGTGCCGGGCATGCAGGGGTCGTTCTTGAAGTGCCCTGCGAAGTACCAGTCGTCGGGTGTGAGGTCGGCCTCGCCGCGCAGGTAGCCCCGCTTCCACGGACCGCCGCGGGGGTTGAACTCGGGGATGCGGTGGATGAACTGCATCCGCCCGCCGGCGACCCGCGGGGTGTAGGTGTGGGTCTGGACCAGCTCGAAGCCCTCGCCGAACGCGTCGAGCGGTCGTCCGTCTGCGAAGGCGGCGATCTGCTCGCGCGTGAAGGCGGTTCGGGTGGTCTGGACCTCGGGGGTGTCCAGGCGGGGAGGGTCGACCAGCTCCTGCTCCTCGGGCGTCCAGAGGATGCCGGCGGAGTCGGCCAGTTCGGCCTCCGTGAAGAAGCCGGCCTGTCCCTCACGAACCGACAGGCGGGGCTGGCCATCCTGGTCAAGGCAGTCGTAGTGGAAGAAGAACAAGCGGACGTCGCCATGCTTGGCATGGCCATCCACGTGGATGTCGTAGCGGAGCGTCTCTCCCGCCGCGGGCAGGTCTCCGTGGTAGGTCAGCGTGCAGCCGAGCAGGCGGTAGGCCCGCTCGCCCCCGCAGAGTGCGTCGATGCCCAGGTACGAGATGAGCATGAGGTCGGCCTGGCCGCTCTCGATCATCACGCCCGCGGGCATCCGGTTGTCGTGGGCGTACCAGGCGTCGCCGTCGATGTCGGTCTCGGTCCAGATGGTGCCCTTGCCCATGCTCATGGGCACTGCGTCCATCCCCACGACCCGGTCGGCAAGAAGCAGCGGCGGCTCGGGCATGCGGCACTGGAGGGCGTAGCCGTCCTGGACGGCGAACTGCTTTCCGTAGATTTCGGAGATGTTTCCGCTGCTGTGGATCTTCAGCTGCTCCCGGTCGAGGGTCATGCCGACGGGCTCGGTGGGCGTGCGGCGCGGCTTCCGGGGGGTGCCGGGGCGGGTGCCGTTGGCGGTCACGGGGACGGCTGGGGCGGATGCCGGCCGGGGGGCAGGTGCGGGCGCCGCGGGACGCGGTGCCTCGGTCCGCGCCGGAGGAGCGGGCCGGGGCGTGGCCGGTGGCACCGGGACGGTCGCAGGACGCGGCGGTGGGCTGGCGGCGGTCGGGGTGTCTGCCACATGGGCCTGCTGGACGGCCGCGGGGGCCGAGGAGGGCAGGACGCCGCCCTGGGCGATGAACTGCAGCTGGGCCCGCTGGTGCACCTGCATGAATCGCTGGAACGCACTCGCCTGGTGCGCGAGGTAGGCCTGGTGGGCGTGCCCAACCCACTGGAGGTTCTCCGCGTGTGATGCGGCGACGGGATGGCCGATGGGGCCTGCGGGTGCTGCGGTGGGCGCGGGCGCGGCCGCCACGGGTGCCGGCGTCGGCAGCGCGGGTGTCGGCAGCGCGGGCGCCGGGGGCGCGTGGCGCGTGTGGGCGGCGACCGGTCCCCCCTCCATCACCGGCGGAAGGGCCGGGGCGGCGGGCATGGGGGTGGTGGTGTCGGCGGGGGGGTTCGGGTTGGGCACGGGCTGGACCTCTCGAACCGGGGGCTCAGGCAGCAGGCGGGGGGCGACCGGGCGCGGTGGCAGCGCCACCGGTGTTGCGTGGGCCGGGAAGGTGAGGGTGGGGCCCTGCGGCGTTGCGATCGGCAGCGCGCCGTCCGGGGTGCCGAGCGCGGCATGCAGGGCAGCGATGTCGACGGGCCGACCGGCGGCCAGCAGCGCCGCTGCCGCCTCGAAGACCGGCCGCAGGATGCCGTCCGCCGGAGTCTCGGCGAAGGGCGCCTTGGTGTCGAGTGCGACGACCACGGCCTCGGCGAGGCGCTCCGGGCCCAGGATGTCGCGGATCCACCGCGACACCGCTCCTTGCGGTCCGTGCTCGATGAACACCCGGACCCCATCGTTCCACGCGCGTTCCACACCGGGCCGGAGGTCCAGCGTGGTGACGGCGTGTCCGGTCAGGGCGTCGGCGAAGGCCTCGGCGGAAGCATCGACTGCATCGGCAGAAGCATTGCGCCCGAACACCACGCCCGGGACGGGCTGGGTGGGCCGATGGTGCAGGGACCGCCATCGTTCCACGACGTTCCCCAGCTCGGGCACGTGGACCGCAAGGTCGTAGTCGAGGCGGTGGGACGGCGCGCCATGGGTCGAACGCAGGATGACGCGAACCCGGTCGCAGGCGGCGGCGTCCCCTGCAATGACGCAGTCCGTGTCGGTGTGGACGATCGCGAGATGGCACCGTGGCTCGTCGGCGACCGCAGCGGAGACCGCTTCGACGGGTGCGAGCACCGTCCACAGCGCCCAGTCCACGGTCTCGGTGTCCCATGCCGTCTTGACCGCGGCGAGATCCCCCCCGATCTCCCGGGTGAAGAGACCCGAGGCCTCGGCCTCCGCGATGAAGCCGTCCATGTCGGTCCATGCGCCGAGCGCGAAGGCCGCGTTGGTCTCGCCGGACGAGTAGCCCAGCGTCTGATCGGGCTGGATGCCCAGGATGTCTTGGCTGAGCGTGAAGTGGATCTGGCAGAGCGCCGAGGCCCCCCACAGCTTCTGCAGGGGTGTCGGTGACGGGGTTCCCTGGAAGGACCATCCGAGCGCATGGTCCAGCCGCGAGAAGCCCTTGCTGGCGAGCCGCTCCTGCAGGCCAGGCAGGGCACGAAGCTCCCGCTGGCCCATGCCGGTCCACGCGGCGCCGGCGCCGGAGAACACGGCGGCGGTGGCGCCTTCCACCGGGGTCATCCGGACGTGGACGCCCGGTCCGGTCGGGGCGCCGGTCTGGAGATGCCGTCGCGCGCGCGCGAGGCGGGTCGCCCGCTCCTCGGCGGTGGCGAAGACGAGAACGCAGGCGGCGGGGCCCTCGCCCCCCTCGGCGTTTCGCCCCAGGCGGCGCGCGAGGGCGTCGGCGTCTGCATCACGGAACAGCGCGAGCCGGGGAACGGCCGCATGGGGGCCCACCGGCCGGGGAGGCGCGGAAACGGTCACGCCGCGGAGCTCTCCGGTCATGGTCTGCGCCGACACATCACGCGGGCCCGCGGACAGGTCGGGTGCACCCGTGGGCGTCG
>JAYYRS010000316.1:0-2707 GCA_036126975.1 Myxococcota bacterium | reverse complement strand
GAACGGTTCTACAAGGACAACGGCTACAAGCGGTATGTCGATTCTACGGGCCGGGAGGTGTGGCTCTCGCCCGAGGAGTTCGCGCAGCGCAG
This sequence comes from Myxococcota bacterium, assembly GCA_036126975.1. Taxonomy (GTDB): domain Bacteria; phylum Myxococcota_A; class UBA796; order UBA796; family UBA2385; genus JAYYRS01. The sequence continues at coordinate 2,615 of JAYYRS010000316.1, read as the reverse complement.
CCGCCGCCGCAGACGCAGACGCCGTACCGCGGCGCTCGATGCACCGCTGGCGAACCGCACGCGGACGGCCATGCTCTACGGCGGGCTGGCACTGCTCGCTGTCGTTCTCGGGTTTGCGCTCGCACGTTAGGCGGGCTGCCCGATGGGAGAGAGATGACGTCCGACAACGCTGTCCGGCCTCGCATATCTGCGGTCATCCCGACGCTCAATCGGCGCGAAGACCTGCTGGAGTTCGCCGCCACCCTCGTCAAGCAGACCGTGCCGTGCGACGAACTGCTCATCGTCGACGCCGGGGACGTCCCGGACATGGAGGAGGCCCTGGCGACCGCCCTCGCGGGCACCGGCTGCGAACTCGTCTACCGGAGGAGTCCAGCCGGTACCTCCCTGCAGCGGAACGTCGCGCTCGACCTCCTGACCGGGGATTTCGTCTTTCTCTTCGATGACGACGTGCTGCTCGAACCCGACTACATCGAGCGGACGCTCGAGGCGTTCTCCCATCCTGCGGATCCCCCGGTGGGCTGCGTACTCGGGACGTTCCTGTCCGAACCACGGCCGCAGGGACTGCGGCAGCGATGGTTCCGGGCGTTCGGCATGACCCACGCCGTCGCCGGCGAACCCGGCATCAGCACGTCCGGTGGGGTGCGATGGCCCATTGAACCGGACGGCGTCGTGGAGATCCCCGTCGCGAGCGGAGGGCGGACCGCCTACCGTCGAGAGGCAATCGGCGCAGAGCGGTTCGATGAGTTCCTGCCGGGGTACACCATGTCCGAGGATGTGGAGTTCTCCTTCCGGATCGGCCAGGCGTGGACCATCGTGCAGAGCCCGCACGCCCGGCTCTTCCACAAGCGGGCGCCGACCTCGCGTGTGGACTACGGCGACCGGGTCTCCCGCCTCATCTACAGCCGGTTCTACTTCTTCAAGAAGCATCTCCCGAAGGACCCTCGGACCCTCGCGGCGTTTGCATGGACGAACCTGGGCATCACCGTCTTCTACACCGGTGTGGGCCTGCTCCGGGCTCCGGCAGGGGACAAGGCCGGTGTGTTCCGGGGCGTCGCCCGCGGCTACCGCCGCTGCGCGGCGGACCTGCTGGGCAGGGAGGTCCGCTGAGGAACACCGCGCTGGGTGCCGCGTTCGCGGCCGGCCTCCTGCCTGAGGTCGCCACAGCCGCGACGGTGCCGGGCCGCGTCGCACGGGCGCTCCCCTGCACCGAGGCGGCCATGGACGCATGCTGGACGAAGACCGGCCGCATCGAGCGCTTCGCACCGGCCCTGGGCGAGCCAGGCGAGCCGCTGGATGCGGATGTGCGGGTGGCATGGTCCCGTGACGGACAACTTCTTCTCCGCGTCGAAGGACTGCCAGACGGAGCTTCCCTCGAGCTGGGCCTGTCCCCTGCGCCCGATGACGACACGCTCCGGCTGCTCTGGCCCGCGGAGGTCGGGCCGGGCATCCACCGCATCGCGGTGCAACCGGCGCTCGCGCCCGGAACCCACCGCGCCCTGCGCCTCGCGGCGCGCATCCCCATGGACGATGGAGGCATCTCGGTCCTCCCGTGGGCGCCAGCCGGCCCTGGCGACCCCCACCGCGCAGGCGTCGTGGCGGTGCTTGAGGCGCCCGGCCCCGACCTTGGACTTCGGGTAGAGGCCAGCAGGGACGGCATCAAGGCGACGGCCCCCGGCGCAACGCGGGTGCGCATCCAAGCGCATCGCACTCCGGTGCCCCGCGGCAGTCGCGGCGTGCCGCCACCGTGGTCGACCGTCGGCGAGGACCGCGTGCAGGGCGCGCCACCCGCGCCTGGCTGGTTCACCATCGAAGCGGTCTGGCACGACGACGCGGGACGCCTGCTCGACCTGACACGGCAGCGCACGTGGTGGGCTGGCCCCCCCCCCCCGCTCGCCATCGAGGGCCTGCATCCGGTCCCCAAGGCATGGGCGGCGGGCCGGGGATCCGGCTGGGCACCCGAAGACGGCGATCGCATCTGCGCACCCGACCCCTCGCATGCGGCCGCCGCAGCCCTGCTGGCAGCCGAGGTCCGCCGCTTCACATCTCGAACCCTTGTCGTTGCGCGGCGTGGCCGCTGCGCCATCCGCTTTGAGCCCCTCGACGGCCTGGCGGCGGAACTGCCCGCCGGAGCGGTCGGAAACACGATGGCGTTCGGCGTACGGGTCGATCCAACCGGCGCCCGACTCGGCGTGCAGGACGATCGAACCGCGACCTGGGCAGCGCTCGCCCTCGCGGATCTCGTGGGCCCGGACGGCGTGGCGCCCGCAGCCGCCCTTGTCGACTGGCCCGACGTCGACCAGCGCGTGCTGTACCACGCCCTCAACCTCCGAGCGCGTCCTGGGTGGTCCGCTTCGACCCACGCCGCGTTCCTCCGTCGGGTCGTAGCGCGCGGGCGGTACACCGATCTCGTCATCACTCCCTACGACAGCTTCGAACTTCCGGGCGTTGCGGGGCCGACCCCGCCGCATGCACGGCCAACCGCTGACCTGCAGAGCGTGATCGCGGCAGCCCGTGCATTGGGCATCCGGGTCTGGCCAGGAGTCACGGGTCTGGCCCACGCGTGGTGGCTCACGAGCGCCGAGGGATTCCTCGCAGACGACACCACCGGCGAGTTG
>JAYYRS010000315.1:0-2687 GCA_036126975.1 Myxococcota bacterium | reverse complement strand
GGTAGTCGGTCGACCCGTCGCCGTTGAAGTAGTTCTGGCCGTCTTCGATCGTCAGACCGTCGGACACGACCATGTCGGCGCCGTCGAAGATGGAGACCGCGCCGCGACCGGACTGGTAGTTGTAGCTGCCGATGATGAGGTCATCGAGGCCGTCTTCGTCGAGGTCGCCGGCGGTGAGTGCCCACCCGGCGTTGTCGCCGGCCGCCGCGCCGCTCAGGACGACGTCGGCGCTGGTGCCGGGGACCTTGTTGTCCGACGCGCCATCGCAATCGTCGTCAAAGCCGTTCATGCGCTCGGTGCCGTCCGGGTTGACCTCCGGATTCTCGTCGTCGCAGTCACTCCCGGCACCGAAGGCTTCCGCGCGCCAGCCGTCGCCGTCCTTGTCGTAGTCGTCCGAACCATCGCAATCGCTGTCGACACCGTCGTACCAGGCGTCGGTGGCGTCAGGGTTGATGTCGGGGTTGGCGTCCTGGCAGTCCGTACCGCCCGTGCGGCCATCCGTCTGGTGCCCGTCGCCATCCTGGTCGTAGTCATCGTTGCCCTGACAGTCGCTGTCGATGCCGTCGTACCAGCGGTCCGGTGCTCCGGGGTAGATGTCCGGGTCGGTGTCGTCGCAGTCATCGCCGCCAGCGTCAGTGATGTCGTGCCCGTCCCCATCGAAGTCGGTGATCACGTCGCCGCGGAGGGCGATGATCGAGTCCGGCTCATCGGGGTCGTTGGTGGAGATCGTGACCGAGCCCGCGTGCGCCACGTAGTCCTGCGGCTGGAACTTCAGTGCGAGCGTGGTGGAGGTGCCGGGGGGGATCTGCAGACCGGCACCTGCGGACGCGAAGAAGGCGGTGTCGGAGAACTCGATCGCGGTGATCTCCAGCGTCGCGGTGCCCGTGTTCTGCACCTGCACGCTCTCCCCGGCGGTGCGGAGCTGCTCGACCGAGCCGAAGTCGATGCTGTCCACAGCGATGTAGACATTGGGGATCCCGTCGTCTGTCGCGGTGTCCTTCGACGTGTTGTTGTTCACGAGCCCACCGCCGCAGGCGGTGAGGAGCGCGAGAAGGGCAGGGCCACGGAGAATGGGCTGGCGCAAAGGGTCCTCCACCGACATCGGTCGTGGGCAGCGACCCGCATCTTAGCGTGCATCCCAACGCACAATCCACACAGCGGCGGCGTCCGATCCAGGAAACCCGTCAGGGCGGGAGGGCATCACCGGGGTGCCCTCCATCAAAGATGGCGCCATCAGATGACTTTGACGGGTCATGGATCCGGCTGACCCGGCGCATGCCGTTGTCGATCGAGCGGCCGAGGACCCGCACTCAGAAGGACTCCGCTGAGCGCAACCGGTCCCCCCGCGCGGTCGTCAGTTCGAGTTCTCGGCAGACCTCGGCGTGCATCCTGTCCGCCGATGCCTGATCACCCGTGTTGAGCGGCCGGAAGTACAGCGTGTCGATGTGCCGGTCCGGCCAGTCGAACGTCTCGCGGACCGGACGCCCCAGCTCCGCCAACAGGTCGCGCCAATGGTCGCGAAATGCACGCGCTTCGTGGGCGTTGCCGTCCTGGACGACGAAGGCGAGGGTCGCGTAGGGGCGCTCGACGCCCAGCTCGGAGCGGATGCGGAGGAAGCGCTCGACGTTCCGGTAGACCAGCATGCGCTTGTCTGCGCCCTTCACGTCCGCATAGGCCTCCTGGCTGAAGGCGTCGATGCTGAAGTGGATGAAGTTGAAGGTGTCCGCCGCCTGATCCGGGAGGTTCGCCAGCCGGAGCAGCAAGCGAGACCGCTCCTCGCCCAGGACGACGCCGTTGGTGTGCAGCTTGAAGGTCCGGAAGAGCCGATTCCCGGGATTGGTCGCGAAGGCGTACTCCACGAACCGGTCGAACTGGGGATGGATGGTCGGTTCACCCAGCCAGTGGGGGCAGAGGTCGATCTCGTCGGGCATGTCAGCCAGCCCGCGCAGGGCGGACCGCCACGTGTCCCAGGCCATGAAGCGCATGGGCACCCCGTGGGCCTCGTCGCGGAGTGACTGGCTGCACATCCGGCATTTGATGTTGCAGTGGTCCGTGAGTTCGAGATTGAGATTGACGCCCATGGCTGGCGGGGTCCGGGTCAGGGGAGGGGGAGATGGTCGCGGATCAGGGCCTCATGTCCCAGGATGTTCCAGGAGCATTCACGGCAGCGGTCGAGGGGCTGACCCTCCGCCATACCGCTTCGGACGCGAAGCATGAAGGGGTCCTCGGCCCACGCGGTCGCGAGCGGTTGGTCGGCGACCGACCCCCCTTCACCGGCGAGCACACAGCATGGGCTGGTGCGGCCGTCTGCCTGGACGACGAGGTAGTGCCATGCCTTCAAGCAGGGCGCTCCGTGAAGGCCTGGGCGGTTCGGGGCTGCGGGCGGGACGCTGCCGCGCTCGAGCCGCTCCGGCTGGAGGAAGTGGTCCAGCGTCGTCGCGATCCCATACATGTCGGCGAGCGCTCGTGCCTCTGCGGCGACTTCGGGGACCCGTGCCTGCTCGTCGGCGCTGAGACGGAGGGCCTGCTGCTCTGGCGTGTAGGCGATCAACGTGTCGAAGTCGACCCGGAAGGCGCCCAGGCTGTCCGCCAGGCGGATCATGTCGGGCAGGGTGCGCCAGTTCTGGTTCATCAGGACGAAGTGCAGGGCGATGCGCGGAGCATCGCGTTCCTCCCTCCGTTTTCGG
>JAYYRS010000314.1:0-4925 GCA_036126975.1 Myxococcota bacterium | reverse complement strand
CTGCCCGGGCGGGAGAGCTCGGACCTGCGCAGATGGCGGCGACCGACCAAGTCGACCGCGACGCGAGGGTCATGGCGATGGTGCTCACGGGAGAACTCGTGGCCCGGCTGGACGACCCCGCCGGCCGCACCGGCCGGAAGGCACGGGGACTCCTGGTCGAAGGTCTGCGAGACCCCGACGACGCGGTGCGCCTTGCCGCTGCGCGGTCTCTCGGACGCGTGGGTTCTCCCACCGAACGTGCAGCCCTGGAAACCCTCCTGGATGCCGAAGGCGCCGCGTTGCGGGTCGCTGCGGCCGATGCCCTGTTGCGGATACGCCCCGTGGCGACGCCGGGAGGATGAACACGGATGTCGGAGCTTCTGGTCGTGGGTGGACGATTCCCCGGACTGCGGGACCATGCCGGTCGGCAGGCCGCGGTCCGCGTATCGCTCTACGCCACGCCGGGTGACGATGCTCCCCTGTGGACGGATGTGCTCCCCGCCATCCCGGTCGGTGAAGGCGGTGCAGCGCATCTCGTGCTGGGGGTCGGGGCACCGCTGCCCGCGACGGTGTTCGTCCGGTATCCGCGGTACCTGGCTGTATCCGTCGATGGTTGCGGGCACCTTGGTCCTCGGCGTCCGGTGACGGGTGCAGCACTCCGGCTCGGTGCGCGCGTCGCTGCGCTGGAGAACTCCGGTGCCGCCGGTGGGCTCGATGACGAGACGCGCCGGATGCTGGCCCGGCTGCCGTCGCGGCTCCGCACGCTTGCAGATGGCTACGCCGACATGCATGCACGGCTCGTCGCGCTGGAGGACGGGGCTGCAGCAGCTCGGCCCGGTCCAGACGCGGCGTCGGGGAACCGTCTCACGGTCGCCGAGGACCGGCTTCAGCGGATCGAAGACCAGGTAGAGGATCTGGTCGGGCCCCCACACGGAGAGGTCGTGACGATGGCGCGGCGCGTGGTCGCACTCGAGGCCGAAGTGGCAGCGCTGCGGGCCGTCCTGGCGCGGCTCGGCGACCCCCTGGCCACTGCCGCCACGGAGTCGTCCGGGCCGCAGTAGGCCGGTTCGTGCCGTGCCGCTTCGGGGGCAGGGATTAGGCTGGGGCGCGCCGTCGATGCTCATGCCGCGAGGTCCACCGATGACACCCGAGTCTGCGCTCCCCTCCTGGGCCGAAGAGCTCAAGTTCCGCTACGTCTCTGGCGAGGCCAGCATGTTCCTGCTCCACGGAAACGTCCGGGACGTGCAGCCCTGGACAGACGCCGATGGGACGACCCGCTACGTGCCCGTCCGGGAGTTCCTTGAGCGCTTCCTCGCACGCACCAAGAGCCCGGTCGTCTACTACAACGTGTCCGAAGGACTGGAGTTCCCGGATCGAAGCCACGAGAAGCGCTTTCGGGCCATCGTCGATGCGCGGCGGATGCTGGAGGGCGACACGCCGCTCGGTCCGCTTCCCCGGTCACCTGGCAGCGTGCTTCCGCTCCTCGAAAACCTGATCACCGACTCGGTGCAGCAGTCTGCAACCATCGTGGACTACCTCGAGACCGTTGTTCCCATGGGAGACCTCGGCTTCATGGGTGAGGCGGACAAGGCCAATCTGGTGAGCCTGCAGCGATGGTCCTCTGACCCCGCCCTCCTCTCCAGCGCCAATGTCGTCGTGTTGGTCGCGGAGAGCCTCACGGACGTCCACCGTCGGGTCACCGCCTCTCCCCAACTCGCCCATGTGCAGGTGCCGCTTCCGGACAAGGACGTCCGACTGGCGTTCATCCGCGCGCAGGACCACAGCGGGATCGAACTGCAGATGGAGGATGACGCGCTGGCGAACGTCACGGCCGGTTTGACACTGGTGCAGATCCGGGGGCTGTTCCGGCTTGCCCGCCAGTCGGGTGAGACCATCACCTTCCGGACGGTGTCTCGCCGCAAGAAGGCCATCATCGAGCAGGAGTGCCACGGGCTGGTCGAGTTCGTCGATCCCGATCACGACTTCAGCCATGTCGGCGGCCACACGCGCCTGAAGGCCGATCTGATGCGCGTCGCCACGGCCATCAAGAAGGGCCAGCGGAATCGCGTGCCGATGGGAATCATGTTCGTGGGCCCCATGGGCACGGGCAAGACGTTCGTGGCGGAGGCCTTCGCCGCGGAGAGCGGTCTCACCTGCCTGAAGTTCAAGAACTTCCGCGAGAAGTGGGTGGGTTCCACCGAGGGGAACCTGGAGAAGATCCTGCAGGTCGTGGATGGCCTTGGGTACGTGCTGTTGATCATCGACTAAGCCGATCGCTCCATGGGAAACCAGGGCGACTCCGATGGGGGGACCTCGAGCCGCGTGATCGCCCTACTCAAGGAGTTCATGAGCGACACGAGCCACCGGGGTCGCGTCGTGATCATGATGATGACGAATCGACCCGACAAGCTGGACACCGACCTGAAGCGCCCTGGGCGCTTCGACCACAAGATCCCCTTCTTCCACCCAGAGCTGCAGGAGGACCGGGTCAGCGTGCTCGACGCACTGCGACGGAAGAACAAGCTGACATTGGCCGATGGCTGCGATCTGGACGAGGCGGCGCGGCGGACCGAAGGCTACTCGGGCGCCGAGCTCGAGGCAGTGCTTCTCGCTGCGGCGGGGCGGGCCATGGATGAGGATCGCGACGTCGTCGAGCCGGATGACCTTCTCGGTGCCGTGGAGGACGTGATCCCCAGCCGCGACACCCGGATGCTGGAGTTCATGGAGATGCTCGCCGTGTTCGAGTCATCGAGCCGTCGCATGCTCCCGGACCGGTTCCGGTCGCTCACGACGGATGAGGTGCATCGGCGGCTCGATGAGCTTCGTGGTCTGCTCGGGCGGCGCGTCTGATCGCCCCGCGCAGCGATCACGGTCGGGCTTCCTTGACAGACGGCCCCCTGCGGCGTAGTTGCGGGGGTCCTGCGGGAGTTCGTTGGTGAGGACGGCGCGTCGCGCCGCCTCCCAGGCACCCGCTGCCACGCATCCCATCTGGAGTTTCCCATGTACGCCGTCGTCGCAACCGGTGGACAGCAGCACAAGGTGACCGAGGGCCAGCAGGTCACGGTCAAGCGCATCGACGCCAAAGTTGGCAGCACCATCGAGCTCGACCAGGTCCTCCTGGTCGGTGGCGGAGACGAGACGCACATCGGCGCTCCCACCGTCGCTGGCGCGAAGGTGACGGCCGAGGTCGTGTCCCATGACCTGGGCGAGAAGCGGGATGTCTTCAAGTACAAGCGTCGTCAGCGGTACCGCCGGAGCTCCGGGTTCCGCCCGTCCGAGACGACCCTCACCATCACGGGCATCTCGGTCGGCTGAGGCCGCCCGGGTTCCACGAGAGGTTCAAGATGGCACATAAGAAGGGCCAGGGTTCCACCCGGAACGGTCGCGATTCGAACCCCCAGTATCGGGGCGTCAAGAAGGGCGACGGCCAGGCGGTCCGCGCCGGCAACATCCTCGTTCGCCAGCTCGGCACCAAGTTCCACGCGGGCGAGAACGTCGGCACGGGCAAGGACTGGACGCTGTTCGCCAAGGTGGACGGGCACGTCAAGTTCCACGTTCGCGCCAACCGCAAGCACATCTCGGTGGTTCCCGCCGAGGCGTGATTCACGTCGTCGACCCGTCGGCTCGGCCGGCGTCATCGGACCCGTGTCCGTCCCCATGCGCCCTCCGGCGCCAACGGGATGCGCACGGGTCGATGTGTTTCCCTCCCCACCCGTAGACGGTCCACAGGATTCCATGCGCTTCATCGACGAGGCTCGCATCCACGTGCGCAGCGGCAACGGCGGCGACGGCGCCGCGTCGTTCCGGCGCGAGAAGTTCGTGCCTTACGGCGGTCCGGATGGCGGGGATGGAGGGAAGGGTGGGGATGTCGTGCTGGTCGCGGACGCCGGCCGAAGCACGCTGTCCGAGATGCGCGGCAAGGCCTTGTGGAAGGCCGAACATGGTGTTCACGGGCAGGGGAAGCGGATGTACGGGCGCCGGGGCAAGCCCGTGGAGATCCGTGTGCCGGTCGGAACCCGGGTGTTCGATGATGAGACCGGAGCGGTGATCTGCGACATCACGGAGGCCGAAGCCCGCGTCGTGGTTGCCGAAGGTGGACGGGGTGGGCTCGTGAACGTCCATTTCAAGACCAGCACCAACCGCACGCCGCGCAAGGCCACCCAGGGCAAGCCCGGGGTCGAGATGCGGCTCCGGCTCGAGCTGATGTTGATGGCGGATGTCGGACTGCTCGGCTTCCCCAATGCGGGAAAGTCGACGTTCATCTCCCGGGTGTCCGCGGCCCGACCCAAGGTCGCAGACTACCCCTTCACCACGCTGGTACCGAGCCTCGGCGTGGTCGACATGGGACTGGATGGAAGCTTTGTCGTGGCGGATATTCCCGGTCTCATCGAGGGAGCGGCGGACGGCGCGGGGCTGGGTCACCGCTTCCTGAAGCATGTGCAGCGCACGCGGGTGCTGTTGCATCTGTTGAGCCTCGGCCCCGACGAACTCGTGCCGCCCGCGGAGCGATATCGCGCCATCCGTTCGGAGCTCGCCCGGTATGATGATGACCTGACCCGCCGCCCGGAGGTCATCGCGCTGACCAAGACCGACCTCGTTGACGCCGAGGAGCTGGAAGAAGCCCGCTCGGCCGTTGCTGAAGCCGCCGGTGGGGCGGAGGTGTTCGCGTTCTCGTCTGTCCGAGGCGACGGTCTTCGCAGTCTGCTGGGCCTGCTCTGGCGGCATGTCCAGGAGTTGGACCCATCGTGAGGCGCATGCTTCGGATCCTCGGCCTCGGCACCATCCCGGTGTGGTCATCGGGCTGCGGTGGCTGCGGTCCGGACCCCATTCCGCCCCCCACGCTGGCGGAGGTCTCGCAGGAGATCCAGTTCCAGTCCGTCGACCGCGTGGGCGCCCACGCCTATCTCGCCACGATCATCCGGACGGAACTTCGCGAGGGCGACGTC
>JAYYRS010000313.1:0-8978 GCA_036126975.1 Myxococcota bacterium | reverse complement strand
CATCGACACGGTCGTCGAGGTTGAAGAGCAGCTGGTGCTCTGGCGGAACCGACACGCCCGGATGGTCGAGCGGGTGATCGGCCGAAGGGTCGGAACCGGCGGCTCGAGCGGCGTCGAATACCTGGACCGCACCACCCGAGCCCGGATCTTCGGCGACCTGTGGACCGTTCGCACCCTGCTCATGCCGAAGCGGCTCGTGCCCGGCGCAGAGAACGCCGATTTCTACTACCAAGTGGGGTCGGCACCCATCCCGGACTGAGCCGGCGCACGCGGCCAGGCTACAGGGGTCCTGACCCGGAGGTACACATGCCCGAGCCCGAGTCCGACCTCAAGCGGATGATGAGGACGGTCCCACAGACCGGACGCCTCGAGCAGATCCTCCTGCGCCGGGAGCGGAAGGGGGCGGTCGACCGGGTGGACACGGCCACGGTCGTGATGCAGCACGGGCTCGAGGGTGACCGGTTTCGCGGCAGGAACGAACGTGCCAAGAGACAGATCACGATCATCCAGGCGGAGCACCTGCCCGTCATCGCCGCCCTATCCGGGCACGCAGTGGTCGATCCTCTCGACCTCCGCCGCAACCTCGTGATCGCAGGCATCCCCGTCGCGGCCATGAAGGACCGGCGGTTCCGCATCGGTGACCGATGCGTACTGGAGTGGACGGCCCCCTGCGCGCCATGCCACCGCATCGAGACGCTGCTGGGCGCTGGAGGCTTCAACGCGATGCGCGGGATGGGCGGGGTCTGCTGTCGGGTTGTCGAGCCTGGGGAGATCCGCGTCGGAGACCCGGTCGTCGCGGCCTGAGGCGGCCTGGATGCATTCACGGAGACGCGCAGCCGCTATGCTGCGCCGCATCCGGAGCCTCCATGTCGCCTCTTCGTCTCCCCCTCGTCTTCCTGCTCCTCACGGCCTGCCCGAAGGCCCCGACCGAGGCCACCACGCCGGCCGCTCCGGCGTTCTCGTACCCCGAGGCCCCCGAGGGCGACGTGGTGGATGACCACTACGGGACCCGGGTCCCCGACCCTTTCCGATGGCTGGAGGATCCAGATGCGCCAGAGACCCGCACCTGGATCGAATCGGAGAACCGGCTGACATACGGACACCTCGACAGCATTGGGTTCCGCCCGGCATGGCGGGAACGGGTGACCGCCCTCTGGAACTACGAGCGCTTCGGTACGCCATGGGAGGAAGGCGGCCGCTATTTCTGGTACCGGAACGACGGCCTGCAGGACCAGTCCGTGCTGTGGACCGCGGAGGCGCTCGATGGCGAAGCCAACGTGCTGCTCGACCCCAACACGTTCAGCGAAGATGGAACCATCTCGCTCGGTTCGCTCGCGGTGAGTCCGGACGGGGCCCATATCGCCTACGCCACCTCCGATGGAGGCTCCGACTGGCGCACCGTCACCATCCGGAACATCGAAACGGGGCAGGATCTCGAGGAGCGAATCGAGTGGGTGAAGTTCAGCGGCATCGACTGGACCAAGGACTCCGGGGGCTTCTACTACTCCCGGTACCCCGAGCCGGAGAATCCCCTCGAGCAGGTCAACGAGCGGCAGCAGCTCTGGTATCACGTGCTCGGCACACCCCAGACCGAGGACACGCTGGTCTACAAGGACGATGCGCACCCCAAGCGTGGGATCGGCGGCTGGACCAGTGAGGACGGCCACATCCTGTGGATGGGTGTCTGGGAGGGCACCGGCAACAAGAACCGTCTCTACTACGACCGCCTCGATGATGAAACGACCGACGTCGTGCGGCTGTTCGATGCGTTCGACGCCCAGTACATGCCCGTGGAGGAGCGCGGCGACCGGGTCTGGATCAAGACGAACAAGGATGCGCCGAGGGAGCGCATCTTCGCCATCAACCTGTCGGCCCCGAGCGAAGTCACGGAGGTCGTCCCCGAGTCCGATGCCGTCATGACGGCCGCGAACGTCGTCGGCGACGTGCTCTTCTGCTCCTACCTCGTCGACGCGCACACGGTCGTCAAGCGCTTCACGCTGGACGGCGAGCCCCTGGGTGAGGTGTCGCTGCCGGGGATCGGTTCGGCCAGCGGCTTCGGGGGAGACGATGACTCCACCGAGACGTTCTACAGCTTCAGCGGGTACACCGCTCCGACGACCCTCTACCGGTACGACCTGGCCAGCGAGACCTCGACCATCTGGAAGCAGCCCGACGTCGACTTCGACCCAGATGCCTACATCACCGAGCAGGTCTTCTACGCATCCAAGGATGGAACCCGCATCCCCATGTTCGTGACGCGCAGGAAGGATGTGTCCCCGGACGGCACGAACCCGACCATGCTGTACGGCTACGGCGGATTCAACATCAGCATCACGCCGCGATACTCGTCGAGCGTGGTGGCGTGGCTGGAGCAGGGTGGGATCTACGCGGTCGCCAACCTTCGCGGTGGCGGCGAGTATGGAGAGGAGTGGCACGAGCAAGGCATCAAGCAGAACAAGCAGAACGTCTTCGACGACTTCATCAGCGCGGGCGAGTGGCTGGTGGCGCAGGGCTGGACCGCGCCGGAGCACCTCGCGATCAACGGGCGCAGCAACGGCGGCCTGCTGGTTGGCGCGGTCATGACCCAACGACCGGATCTCTTTGCCGCTGCCGTCCCCGGCGTCGGCGTCCTTGACATGCTCCGCTACCACCAGTTCACGATCGGATGGGCATGGGCGGATGACTACGGCCGGGCCGACGATTCCGAGGAGATGTTCTCCTATCTCCACGGTTACTCTCCGTACCACAACACGAAGGCGGGCACGGCCTACCCGCCGACCCTCATCCTCACCGCGGACCACGACGACCGGGTGGTTCCCGCGCACAGCTTCAAATTCGCTGCCGCGCTGCAGCGCGACCACGCGGGCAATGACCCGGTCCTCATCCGGATCGAGACCCGCGCCGGTCACGGCGCCGGGATGAGCACCCAGCAGCGCATCGCGGAGGCCACCGACATGTGGTCATTCGTCGCCCTGCACACCGGAATGGAACCGGTATTCTCGACGCGTGACGCCGCTCCCACGGACCCAAGCGCGCCAGCGGAGGGCGCTGCGCCCTGAAGCACGCGGTGCATCAGCCTCGTGCACCGCGGTCACCGTGGCGCGGTTCGGTGCGCCCGGGGTCCCCGGTGCAAGCGGGTCCCCTGCACCGCGACCGTGCGTCGGTTCAGGCCTCGCCGACCGCTTCGGGGCCCTCCACCCGGACGATGGCCTCGATCGCAGTTGCACCCCCGTGCACGATGGCGACCAGACCGGGAAAATACCGGTCTGTCGTCGCACAGTTCGCGCGGACGAGACCCGCGATCAGGGCGTTCGTCAGTTCCGACCCCTCGACGTCGATGGCCGTCTTGTATCGGACCTCGCCATCATCCATGTCCAGCTCGAAGTTCCCGATGAGCAGACCATAGTTGGCGCGCGTGATGAACTGGGCGACCTCGACCCGCCTGTCCTCCGGTACCCGGACGGGCGGCACCGAGTACAGCAATGCGATCTCGAGATCTTCTCGCACCTGGCCGACGAGCCCGATGGTGGCACCCGTCCCCGCGAAGGCCGAGCGGAACCACGACTCGTCGTCGTGCCGATCCATCGGCCATCCCTCGGACTCGAACCACGCCACCAGTCGTTCGTACACCGTCGCCATGCAGCTCCCTCTCCGGACGATTCCCCATGCTCGCGTTCTCGCGCCAGCCGCCCTAACCGGCTGGACGCGGCCCAGGACCCGCAGGGATCAGCGCCGCTCGGACCGGAGACGCATCGAATCCGACCAGCCGCAACGGCAGCGCAACGAGGGTGTAGATCCCCGGAGCGACATGACCCAGGACCAGGCCTTCGAGGACGGCCATGTCCCGCTCCGCCACCGCGTTGTGCGCCTCCAGCGCCTTGCTGGCGAAGGGGTCCACGGACGGTGTGTCGATCCCGACCAGCCGGACGCCGGCATCATGCAGGTGCGCCACAAGCTCGGCAGACAGTGCCGCGAAGTCCTCGTTGAAGACGTCCGGATCCGGAAAGGTCCCGGTGTGGAAGAGGACACGCGGCGCTCGAACATCCCCGGGCAGATGATCCGGGCGGATCCGGTCCCCCCGGGCCACATCGACCGAGATGACCTCGCAGGGCCCGTAGTACAGCGCGAGTTCCCGGCCGGCGATATCGCTGCCGCCCGCCCGGTAGTGGGATGGCGCATCTGCATGCGCTCCGAGATGCACAGTGGTTCGCAGCGTCGACAGCTCGAGGTTTCCACCGGCCTCGAAATCGACGAGCACCTGCCGGGACAAGGGGGTGTCGCCGGGCCACACCCCGATGCCCACGTGGAGCGGCGGCGAGATGTCGATGAGGCTCACGATGCGTCGCCCGCCGCCGCCAGCACCTTGAACTCCACCGCAATCGGCGTCGGCAGGGCCCGGATGGCGAGCGTCGTCCGCGTGGCCTGGATCGACTGGAAGGTCCGTGCGTAGACCTTGTTGTATCCCTTGAAGTCCCGGTCCATGTCGACAAGGAACGCGGTGATGTCCAGCACCCGGTCAAGACTGGAGCCCGAGGCCTCCAGGATCTTCCGGACGTTGTCGATCACGGCCTGGGTCTGGGCCTCGATATCGTAGTCCTGTGGGTTGCCTTCGGCGTCTCGGATGGCCCCCCCAGGGATGGCGTTTGTACCGGGCTGTCGCGGCCCCACGCCGCTGAGGAACAGCAGATCGCCGACCCGCCGCGCGTGGGGATAGGCCCCGACCGGTGCGGGCGCCGTGTCGGTGTTCACGACGGCGGGAGGGGCCGGGCCGACCGGCGGCGCCACGACCGGCGGAGGCGACGGCACGGTCGGCGGCTGGCGTGCCGCTTCCGCGACCTCGCCTGGGTTCACACCGAGGACGTTCCGGTCGCCGCGGTAGACCTCGACATCGTCCTCGTCGAACTCGTGCCCGCCTGCCTCGGACGTCGCATGGGACAGCGCCACGACCGCCGCCCCCGTCCCCTGGATGGCGCCGTGGCCCAGCACCTCCCCCCGGTAGCGATTGTGCTGCCCCATCACGCCGCCGAGCCACCAGATCGCCTTGCCCTTCGCATCTGCAAATGCCTCTGCCGCCACCGCCCGCATGAGCTGGCTGGTGTCTTCGAGCCGCCCTTCCGCGAGGATCTCCAGGAGCTTCGCATACCACTCTGCGTCCTTGGCCGAGGAGATGCGGTCTTCGGACGGCGGCACCGGGACACTGTGCATGCGTGCCGACAGCGCACTGACCGCCACGAGCGCGGCCTTGCGGCCTTCCGACGCCAGCGCATCCCGCGCCGCCTTGGCGAGCACGATGGTCTCCGCCCGGTCCGCATACATGTTGCAGCTCACGACACAGGCCGGAAGGCGGTTGTCGGGATTCAGCAGTTGGAGGGCGACGATCGTTCCCGTGTCGATCGGGAAGCCTTCGTAGGCGACCGTCCGGGCGTGGAGTCCGCGCGCCGCCGCAGCCGCCCGCCACGCCTCCGCAAAGCCGGGGTCCATGCGGAGCGCGTACGGCATGCTGCCCAGGTCGTGGAATTCCTGGTCGACATGCGTCCATGTCGGCGCCGGATCCGCCTGGATCTGATGGCCGATGACGCTGGGCCAACGGGTGCTGTAGAGCACGAGGATGTCCGCATCCGATGCAGCAATGCGTCGGGCCGCCGCGTCATAGGCGTCCCGGATGCGCCGATACTCCGGGGAGGCGTCCGGACAGAGCAGCGGGTGTGGCATGCCCGGTACGATCAGACCGAGCGCCACGCTGGGGTCGAGTCCGTTCATGCGGCACCCCCCGCACGGGTCGGGTCCCAGTCCACGACGGCATTGCCCGTACCGATCACCGTCCCGTATGCATGGACCTCTGCCGGGTAGGTGGGGAAATCCATCGCGGCCAGCAGCCAGGTCAGGCTCCCCTCCTTGCACTCCGACGTGCTGTGGTCGATGAAGTCGGGCATCTCGTCGATGAGCTGCCGGGTCCGGCCTGCCTGCATCAACTTGATGGCGTGCATGTCCCAGAGGTACTGCCCGTGGTGGTACACGTGCTCCTTGCTCATGTCCTCCGGGATCGCGGGCTCGCTGGTGAAATGCCGATGGCTCAATGAGTTGCTCGCCAGCAGGAGGGCTCTCCGGCCAGACGCCGCCACGGCCCGCGCAGTGGCCCGACCCAGGGCGATCTGTTGCTGCTCACCGACGTCGTTGTTGAAATAGTGGTGCGCCCGGTTCGACGAGATCGAGATGATGGGCTTGTCCCACTCGGGACGCACCAGGTGGCAGGCGACGATGGTCCCGTAGTCCACGCGAAAGTCCGGGTTGGTCATCGCCTTCATGGTCAGACCGGACCGGGAACCCTCCGATACGACCATCTCGGCGAGCTCGACATCGACCTCCAGGTCATAGTGGTACCGGAACAGATTGGGGAAGATCGGGTCGACCGAGAGGCTCTTGAACGAGGGCGCCGCGAGCACGTGGTGCCCCTGTACGGTCCGCCAGTGCGGCGAGTGCACGATGATTACGTCGAACTCCTTGGCCTCGAGGTTCCGACGCATCCGCTGGTAGCCCCAGCGCAGGTTCTCCCAGCCGCACTCGGCCCTGGGCTCGTTCTGGGGAGGGTTGTCGGCATACACGAGGTGGGGTGGATGCGGGGCGAGGGCGCCCATCACGATGCAACCGGACCCCGGCGATGCGGCGGCCATGGCGTCTCCTTGTGGGAGGGCCTGCATCGTAGCGCGACCGGCCTGCCCGGCGGGGGGCTTCCGTGCGCCGACGGGCGGAACGGCCGCACTTCGACCGGACGATGCAGACCGGGGCAGGCACCCGCGGCGCCCGCGCCGCCCCGCGGGTGATGCCGTTCATCCCGGCCCGCCCCGATGCGGCCGCCCGCCTGCGGCCCATCTGGACACGGCCAGGAGGCCGCAGCCGGACCGCGGCCACCTCGGCCTGCGGCCCTCGCCGGGACTTGATGGAGCCGGGCGGCGGGCATGCGGTCTACAATCACCCCCGCGCCACGGAGACGCCCCGATGCCTCGCTTGACCGCCCCGCGGATCCTCGCTGTCCTCACGGTCGGCGGGTGCAATGACGCCGGCCTCACAAAGTTCAATGCTTCGCCCGTCGCCGAGATCACGAGCCATGCGCCAGACGCAGCGGGCAACCCGCCGGCCCTCTACGAAGGCGAGTGGGTGCGATTCACGGGCAACGTGAGCGACCCGGACGATGCACTCACAGACCTCATCGTCGTCTGGTACCTCGGAGAGGAGGTCATCTGCGAGGCGACGCCCGCGGACTTCCGTGGAGGGTCGACCTGCGAAGCGCGGACCGACCTCGCCTCGGAGAGCGTCCGCATGGTGGTCAGCGACCCGGAGAACAAGACCGCCACGGCGCGCGTGCCCCTCGACATCGTCCCCACGGAGGCACCCGACGCCATCATCTCCGCTCCGCTGGAGGTTGGACAGTACTACGCCGACATCCGCGTGACCTTCGAAGGCGTCGTCACCGACGTCGAAGACGCCCCGGCGGACCTGGGCGTCACCTGGGAGTCGGACGTCGATGGTGTCCTGGATGTCGCCAGTGAGCCGGACAGTGACGGGACGTTGATCGGTCGGACCTCGCTCAGCGAAGGCGAGCACCTGATCACCCTCCGCGTGGAGGACACGCACGGCAAGGTGGGAACGGATGCCGTCGCGATCACGGTGGGTACGGCCAATCGGGCTCCGGAGTGCGCCTTGAACCGACCGGCCGACGGCTCGGTCTGGACCTCCGGGGCCTCCGTGGTGTTCGCCGGCCTCGCGTCAGACGATGATGTCGATGCCGACACGCTCGACTGGGCACTCCGTTCCAGCATCGATGGACTGCTGGCCGTCGGGACCCCGGACCGCAGCGGGGAGATCGCAGCCGGGACCGACACGCTTTCCATCGGTACCCACGTCATCACACTCGAGGTCACTGACGAGGTGGAGGCGAGCTGCGAGGACACGATCCAGGTCATCGTGGACACACCGCCCGAGGTCGGGATCACCAGCCCCGGGGACGGTACGGAGCAGAACGAGGGCGAGCCATTCTTCATCCGCGGCACCGTCGCCGACGCGCAGGACACCGCTCCGGGCATCGACATCCTGTGGGAGAGTGACGTCGATGGCGTGCTGGATACGACGCCAGCGAACCCTGACGGCGAACTTGCGTTCACGGCAAGCGGCCTCAGCCTCGGCGTGCATGTCCTGACGGTGACGGCCACCGACAGTGTCGGCCTGTCCACGAGCGCGTCGGTCAGCATCGAGGTGAACGGCCTCCCGACCGCGCCAACCGTGTCCATCGCGCCGGCGAGCCCGGGGAGCACGGATGATCTGGTCGCGACCATCGTGGCCGACAGCGTCGACCCCGACGGTGACGCCGTCAGCTATGGCTATGTCTGGACGCGGGACGGCGTGGTAACCAGCCACACCACCCCCACGGTCGCGGCGACGCACACGGCAAGAGACGAGCACTGGGAGGTGACGGTCACCCCCACGGACGGACTCGGAAGCGGTTCCGCCGCGACGGATTCTGTGACCGTGGGCAACGGCGTCCCGACGGTCGACAGCACCAGCCTCGGACCCAGCAGCCCAGCGACGAACGACCGGCTCACCATCACCGCCGCAGGCTCCGACCCGGATGGAGACCCCGTCGCCCTGACCTACGAGTGGTTCGTCGATGGCCTCAGCACCGGCCAGACCGGGACGACCCTGGACGGTGCCAGCTGGTTCGACAAGGACCAGGTGGTCTGGGTGGAGGTCGTGGCCTCCGATGGCGAGGACAGCTCCGCCACGACCACCAGCACCAGCGTCACCGTGGTCAACACGCCTCCCGCCGCGCCCACCATCGCGTTGGCGCCGACCTCTCCGCGCTCGAGCAACGACGACATCATCTGCGAGGTCACGGCAGACGGCGCCGATGACGATGGCGACAGCCAGACCCACAGCTTTGGTTGGACCGTCGACGGCATTGCCTACACGGGTGCCTTCGACAC
>JAYYRS010000312.1:0-16620 GCA_036126975.1 Myxococcota bacterium | reverse complement strand
CCTTGCCGCTGCATCCGAGAACCAAGGTCAGTGCCGTCGAGGATGCAAGCAGGGCGATGGAACGCATGAGGGGCCTCCGAGAAGTCAACGTACCCGACGGCCGCGGTCGGCGGGGGATTCGGCTGGGAAAGCCCCTGCCTCAA
Source organism: Myxococcota bacterium (assembly GCA_036126975.1). Lineage (GTDB taxonomy): Bacteria > Myxococcota_A > UBA796 > UBA796 > UBA2385 > JAYYRS01. Next base: position 16,477 of record JAYYRS010000312.1, on the reverse strand, counting down.
CCCCGCGATACGGGGCGGGACCCGGGAGGGCCGATGCGTCGAAGCCACCTTTGGGCCTGTGTGATTCTGGGGTCCTGTGGGGGGCCGAGCGCCGTCGGCCAGCGTGAGCAGGAGAGCCTTGGAGCGGTCCTGCAGACGGTCCAGGCAGTCGCGGCCGTGGTCGAGGTCGCCCACCATGGTGTGCTGCCGGGAACCGGAGCGGAGCCGACCTGCCCGTCGGTCTCTCGTGTCCAGGGCTTCGCAACCATCGACTACGGGGACGGCTGCATCCCGGATTCGGGGCTCGTTCGGGCGCGGATGTCGGGCGCAATCCGGCTCGACATCGACGACAGGGTGACGGCCCGATTTGCCGGGCTGTCAATGGATGATGTCGACCTCGAGGGGCGACTCGACGCCCGGGCCACGCCAGTCAGCCGCTTCGATGGCGTCCTCCTGCTCGACCAACCGACGCCGGATGGCGTGGTCCTCGCGCTGAGCGTCGGCCTCGGGCAGGCGCCGCCGTACATTCTCCATGGTACCGCCCAGCGCACCGAGGGCGGCCTGGGCGTCCCCGTGGAATTCGAAGAGGTGGAGCTGCCCGTCGAGGGCCCCTGCCTGGGGCCCATCTCCGGAACCGCGACGGTGGAGCAGGGTCTCCACCAGGTCGCCTTCCGATTTACGGACGATGGCGGTGTCGTGGTGTCCCGCTCGGATGGCGTGGAGGGAACGCTGCAGGCGTGCGACCACGAGCGACCCCTCATCGGGGGCTGACGCCAGGCTGCACGCCCGGTTGCCAGTGGTCTCGGCGACCCTGCAGGTGTCTCCCGGTGCACAACCCGTGGGGTCAGTCAGACGCGTCCAGCGCCCGGATCCGATCGTCGAGGTCGGGGTGCGTCCGAAGCAGGGCGCGCAGACCGGTCGCGCGGCTTCCGCGGATGCCCAGCGCAGCCATGTTCTGGGGAAGCGTGACCGGCTGGCCCTGGGCACGTTGCAGCGCCTGGAGCGCCGAGATCATGGCGTCCTTCCCAGCGAGCGCTGCGCCGCCGGCATCGGCCCGGTATTCACGCCGTCGGCTGAACCACATCACCAGGATGCTTGCCAGGACGCCGAAGATCATCTCCAGCACCAGGACCGATATCCAGTAGCCCGGGCCCCGCCCTCGCTGCGTCCGGAACACGGCCCGGTCGATGATCATCCCGACCGCTCGAGAGAGGAAGATGACGAAGGTGTTCACCACGCCCTGCATGAGGGCCATGGTGATCATGTCGCCGTTGGCGATGTGTGCGACCTCATGCGCCAGCACCGCCTCGACCTCCCGCCTGCCCATGTTCCGCAGCAGGCCCGTACTGACGGCCACGAGCGCTGCGTTGCGCCGGGCACCGGTCGCGAATGCGTTGGGCTCCGGTGCGTCCCAGATGGCGACGTCCGGGTTGCCGATCCCGGCTGCGCGGGCCTGGCTGTGCACCGTCTCGAGCAGCCATCGCTGCGTGTCGCCTTCCGGGCGGCCGATCACGCGGGCGCGGGTGCTCCACAGTGCGATCCGCTTCGACATCAGGAGCGAAACCAGGCTGCCGAGCATGCCGAAGACGGCGGCGAAGACCAGCAGGCCACCGAGGTGCAGCCCGATTCCCTGTTCGGAAAGGAGCCGGCCGACGCCGAGCACGCGCATGACGAATCCCAGCAGCAACAGCACCGCGAGGTTGGTGGCCAGGAAGAGCACCATGCGGGAGAAGAACGGAAATCGGGAGATCTTCGAGGTCGGCTCGGCCATGCTGGACTCGTCGGCTGGGGTTTGAACAACGCGCCCCGGCCTACGCTAATCACAGAAGGCGCAGCGGGGAGGGGCCGTCGGCATGTGCACTGGCGGAAGCCGCACGGTTCGTCCTGGCGACCAGCCGCGACCATCGGAGGACGCATTCAGGGCGACAATCGGTTGACAGTACGGGGTCCGAGCGCGTACTTGAACACCGCGCCCGTCCCGGGCCCACGATTCACCAACGATGGAGAACCCCATGATCCGCAAGGCCTCCCTGATGGTCCTTCTTGGTCTGTCCCTCACCGCTTGTCTTGACGAGGACCTCGACGATAAGGACGGCGACGCCGACGAGGACTCTGACACCGACGGCCGCTCCGATGACGACACGGACGATGACACCGACGGTGACACGGACGACGACACGGACTCCGTGACCTACTTCGAGCCGGTCGCCGTGGGCTTCGAATACGTCGGCGGCTGGGACCCCGACTCCGAGAGCCTCACCGGCTGGACGAGCTCGACCGACGGGTCGCTCATCGACCCCTACGTGATCGTCACCGTCACGGATCTCGAGTTCTTCTCGCTGAGCGGCGACGAGCAGGAAGGGCACTACTGCGAGATGTACTACACGTTCGACGCCTACGCGTCGGACGAGCTGGAGGCCTTCGAGGCCGGTGACCCGGACGCCGCCAACCCCTGGGAGACCAAGGGCGACCAGGCGGATCTGTGGGGTGCGTTCGAGGGCGGGCTCTACCTGTACGGGTGGAGCACCGACACCGAGGACGTGTGCCTGAGCTTCGACCCGGCCGACTGGCCCGACACCCTCGAGGATCCCGATACGGGCGATGTGATCCTGCCCGCCGGCCAGCCCATGATGAAGTTCAACGGCATGCGTTTCGGCATCGGATTCGGGGAGCTCACCGAGTACAACGCCAACGCGTGGACCGAAGAGACCCTGGACGAATACGGCGACTTCATGTTCACGCAGTACATCGCCGTGAACCACCCGGTCGGGGATGGCGTCGAGTTCGTGGGCTACAACTGGACCACGTCGTTCCTGTGGCAGTGGGACGAGGTCGGCGGGGAGATCATCACGGAGACCTCGGACGAGGGCGAGCTGCTCGTCGGCCAGGACACCCAGAGCGGTGGGGCTTCGGGCTGGATCAACAGCTACGCCTACTGGTACGAGGACTTCCCGAACCTCGACCTGGATGTGCTCGCCGAGGGCGTGCAGTAGCCGTTCGGCCCCAAGGCGCGCCCCCGTCCGGCCAGCCGGGTGGGGGCGTTGCCGTTCGGGCTTGGTAGTCTGTCGACATGCCCCAGATGCTCGGCCTCCTCCTGTCGTTGTCCATCGCGCACGCCGATGACGTCCGCGTCCGAGGCGACCGGGCCGCAGCTCCTGGCTCGCTCCCTCCTGTCGCCGCCACCCCTCGGTTCCGGTCTTCGGTGGCGTCGCTCTCGGAAGCGGAGCGGTCTGCGATGACGGGCGTGACGTGGCGGGAGGGCTGCCCCGTGGGTCTCGACGCGCTGGCAACGGTCGAGGTCTCCCACTGGGGGTTGGATGGCCGGGTCCACACGGGGCGGCTCGTCGTAGCGGGCGCGCACGCAGACGCCATCGTGCGCGTCTTCGAGCGGCTCTACGCAGACCGGTTTCCGATGCAGTCCGTGCGCCCGGCCCGGGAGTTCGGAGGCGATGATGACGCCATGATGCGGGAGAACAACACGAGCGCGTTCAACTGCCGTCGCGTCGCGGGGGGATCTCGCTACAGCGACCACAGCCATGGGCATGCCCTCGACCTCAATCCCCTCATCAATCCCTACGTCCGGGGCGACAGGGTCGAGCCCCCGGGGGGCCGCGCCTACCTCAAGCGGGATCCGACCGTGCCCGGGCTCGTCGTCGATCCGGGGCCGGCCGTGGCTGCGTTCGCCGAGGCCGGCTGGAAATGGGGCGGGCATTGGTCATCCGCGAAGGACTACCAGCATTTCTCAGCGACAGGCCGCTGACGGGGCCCAAGCTCGCATGCCGGACAGGGCCCGGCGCATGCCTGCACGTACGCCGCGATGGGCATAGGTTGACGGCATGCTGCCGCCGCTCATGCGCTGGGGGCTCGTGTTCCTGCACTGCCCCATCGACCTCGACGAACACCATCGCAGGCGTCTCGTCATGCTCGCGGCACAGGCCTACTTCGAGGATGAAGGCTGCGTGGCGTTTGAGTGGGAGGACCTGCGAGGAGAGGTCCGTGCCACGGCGGATGCCGTCGCGGTGGGGGGCATCACGGGGCAGCCCTTCGAGGCGGAGGTGCACCGTCCATCGGGGTCCGTCACGCTGAAGTTCCTGGTGACGGAACCGCAGTTGCAGGCGATGAATGGCATCGTTGCCGAGGCCTGAGCCGCCTCAGCCGCCGAGAGACGGCGCGAGCCACGCTGCAAGGTCCGCCGCCACCACGGCGTGTCCGGTCTCGGTCCAGTGCCCGTCAAGCGTGAAGTACAACGGCGGGCCCCCGGTGGCGCTGCGCAGGGCGGGGGCGAGGTCCCGGACGGCGAGGGTGGAGGGAGCGGCGTCGGCCACGAAACGGGCCGGGGCGTCGAGGTCTACGGCCATGGGGTCGTGTCCGAAGAGCCAGAAGGTGGCCTCCGCGCGGTCGGCGTGCACCGTGAATGCAGGTCCTGCCACTGCGACGTGGCAGTCCAGGCCCAGCGCTGCGCATGTCGATGCGAGGGTCTGCAGCCCCTCCGCGGTCTTCATTCCCTGATGCGCAAGGGCGGCAGGATTGGTGAAGATGGCCAGCTCCTGGTGGTGACGTGCGCCGTTGCCAGCTCCCTGGACGTCAAAGGCTCTCACCGCGATCGTGGCGTACATCGCGAGCATGGACCGCCGTGCCAGCCAGGTGGTCGCTTCATGCAGCGGCGTTCGCGACGGCGATGGCCGTCCCCCATCCCGTACGGCCTTCGCGTAGCCGAGGTTGTCGAAGATGTCATTGCCGGAGAAGAAGAGGTACAGGACGACGTCGGCCTGGACCTGGGGTGCGAGGCGGCGGGCTTGGGCGGCCGCATGGAAGGTCCCGTGCCCGTCGACCCCGGCATTCCAGACCGTCACGGGCCGGTCGAGGCGCTCGCTGAGGTCGACCGCCAGCCGCTCTGTGTATCGATCGGCTTCGGCTACCTGGAGCCCGAGCGTGAACGAGTCACCGACGGCCAGGATGCGAAGCTCGCCCTCCGCCCGGGGTGGGACCTCCGGCGCCCGCATCCCGAGGGCATTGATCCGGATCTGCTGGTCGTACTCGGCGGTCTGGATGCGGGTCGTCGCGCCTGGAACGAGCGAGATCACCGTGGAGGGATCCCGCCGGAAGATGCGGGTGTCATACAGCTCGGGTGTCCGAGCCAGGAAGAACTCCACGCCGATTGCGCCCTGCCGTGTCCGCAGCCCGAGCTCGACGGCCACGAGTGCAAACAGGGTTCCGCCAGCAAGGAGTCCAAGACGACCGATCCATGGCGGGATGCCAGACATGCCGGGAGTGTGGCACGTCGGTCGGGACTGCGGGGAGCGCACTGGACGGGATACGCCGCCGGCGATGCCCGACATTTCTGCATACCTGCGGCCGAATCGTCACGTCGACTCAGACCACCCCGCGATCATGGCCTTCGCGCAGACGGTTGCGGGGGGCCTCCGTCCGCGCGAGGCGGCGGTCGCGCTGCACGAGGCCGTCCGGGAGCGCCTCTGGTACACGCCCTGGCGGGTGAGCTTCTCGGAAGACGCATATCGCGCATCGGCCGTTCTCCAGCGGAAGCCGGAAGAGGGCGGACACTGCATCGACAAGGCGCTGCTGCTGGCCGCGTCCGCCCGGGCCATCGGCATTCCCGCACGCATGCACTACGCGAACGTGCGGAACCATCTCGGCACGGCGAAACTCGTCGAAGCGCTGGGAACCGACCTGATGGTGTTCCATGGCTACACGGAACTCCACCTCGGAGGGCGATGGGTGGCGGCCACGCCTGCGTTCAACCGCGCCCTCTGTGCTCGTCTGGGGGTGGCTCCGCTTGAATTCGATGGGGTGCACGACAGCATCTTCCAGGAGAACGACGGCGCCGGGGGCCGGTTCATGGAGTACGTCGAGGACCACGGCACCTTCGAGGGTGTGCCGTTCGATCTCATGATCCGCCAGTGGGAACAGCACTACCCGCAGTTCGCCCTTCGACGTCGCTGGGCCGATCCGCCGGCCGACCACGACTGAACCCGGCCCGGCTCAGAACACGTCAAGGGCTTCGAGGACCAGGACCGGTCCTTCGGGATCGCTGCCCGGCGCGATCTCCGCAGCGAGCCGGGCCACCGCCACCGGCTCTGCCTCCTCCGGCTCGAGCAGCGTATGCTCCAGCCGCCACGAAGCCGGACCCTCGCGCCGGAGGGTGCGATGGATCGGCTGCCGTGCCCGGTGGTCCGTGCACAGGCGGCCGTGGTCGACGAGGACGGGCCGGAGCGCCGCGCGGAGCGCATCGGCGGTCCAGTCGTCGCCCCGGAGCCCCTCCGCAGCGGCAGGCCAGTCGCGGTCGAGGAGCGCTGCGATGAACGCGTCGGCTTCGGCCTTCAGCCGTCCCTTGATGGCCCGGGGGTCTCGCACCAGCGCGGCGGGTGGCGGTGCGGCCTCGTCGGCTGTGCTGCCGTCCTCGCCCAATCCGGCCATCTCCTCCCAGGTCCGGATGAGGGAATCGTCCGTATGGGCGAGCACTCCGCGAAGCCAGCCAACCAGCTCGAGGACGGCGTCACTGCGGGCAGTCTCGGGCAGGCCGCGGGCGAGCAGGCGCCACACCTGCGCGAGGTATCGGAGAAGTACGCCTTCGGCGCGGGCGAGGTGCAGTTCCCGGACATATTCCGCGAATGTCGCCCCGGTCTCGACCATCTCCCGGACGATGGACTTTGGCCGGGGGCCACGCTCGGCGACCCAGGGGTGTGCGGTGGACCACGGCTCGAAGATCGCCGCGATCCACTCTGCCATCGGACGTGGCCAGGTGACCTGCTCCAGGGCCTCCATGCGCTCCTCGTACTCCACCCCCTGTGCCTTCAGCTCTGCGACCAGCCGTCCCTTCTCGCGGTGCAGCTGCGCGCGCAGAACCGGACCCGGGTCGTCCACAACGCTTTCGACCACGCTCAGAACACGGAGCGCATGGTCCGGGTCCTGGGGATCGAGGAGGTCAGTGGCCTCGACCAGCCACAAGGACAGCGCGTGCGAGAGCGAGAGGTCGCGCGGGAGGTCTGGATCCGGGACGGCCCGGTCTCCCGGTCGATCGACGGCGGGAACGACACGGACGACGCCTGCCTCGAGGAGACTCTCGAAGACCTCCCGGGCCTGGACCTGCTGGGCCTGCTTTGCGGAATCGGAGAGGTGGCTTCGGGAGATCAGTTCGAAGACGGCCCCCAGGCCTCCCGCCGGGTGGCGCGGGCGGACGTGCTCGCGTCGGAGGACCTGAAGCACCAGACCAGGCGTCACGTCGAAGACAGGCTCGAGTGCTTCGGGCTGTCCATCCCGAAGGCGCTCGAACGTGCTCCGGTCCCAGGGCTTGACGCGGTCGGGCGCGGAAGCAAGCTTCACCTTCTTCCTGCCCTTGGCCTCTGCCTTTCGCCGCCGGTCCAGGTTCTCGATGATCCAGGGAGGCGCTTGCACCACGACCCGGCCCTCGGTGTCGAAGCCTGCCCGACCGGCGCGTCCAGCAACCTGATGGAAATCCCGTACCGTGGGCCAGCCGACCTTCACGCCGTCGTAGCGAGACAGGCTGGTCATGAGCACGGTCCGGATGGGCACGTTCACGCCCACTCCCAGGGTGTCCGTGCCTGAGATCGCGGCGAGCAGACCCTCCTGCGCGAGCTGCTCCACCAGCAGTCGGTAGCGGGGAAGCAGCCCGGCGTGGTGCAGGCCGACGCCGTGAAGCAGGTATCGCTTGAGCGTCGGGCCGAACGGCGAGGGGAAGCGCACGCCCTGCAGTCGCTGCTTGAGTGCTTGCTTTTCGGTCTTGTCCAGGAAGTCGATGGACATCAGGGACTGCGCCCGTTCGGTGGCCTCGCGCTGGGAGTAGTGGACGAGGTAGGCCGGGAGGCGGGCCTGCAGCCGCAGTCTGCTCATGGTCTCGTGGATGGGCGTCTCCACGTATTCCCAGTGGAGGGGAACGGGGCGCTCCTCCATCTTCACGAGCGTCGCGGGGACGCCCGTACGCGCCTCGAGGTCGGTCCGGATCCGTCGGGTGTCGCCGAGGGTCGCCGACAGCAGGAGGAACCGGGTCTTCTCGAGTGTGATGAGTGGCACCTGCCACGCCATGCCGCGGTCGCGGTCGCCGTAGTAGTGGAACTCGTCCATCACCACGTGGGCGAGTCCCGCGTCATCGCCCTCGGACAGGGCGATCTGCGCGAGGATCTCGGCGGTGCAACACAGGACCGGGGCGTCGCGATTGACCGTCGCGTCGCCGGTCATGAGCCCCACGTTCTCTGCGCCCAGGTCGCGGCACAGGGCAAAGAACTTCTCGTTGACCAGCGCCTTGATCGGCGCGGTGTAGACCGAGCGCTCGGCGCGGGCGAAGGACAGGGCGTGCAGGCCCAGCGCGACGAGTGACTTTCCCGACCCGGTCGGCGTCTGCAGGACGACATGGCTGCCAGCAGCCAGCTCGAGCAGGGCCTCCTCCTGGTGGGGCCACGGCGACTTCCCGCTCGCCTCGACCCATTCGAAGAAGCCCAGGACGGCGTCCGTCAGATCGCCGGTCTCTGGGATGTGGTCGAGCACGGTGGCCATGGTCGGTCCGGGTGCGAGGAAGGGCAGCATGCGTGGTCTGTGGACGTGACCACGCCCTTATCGAGCCGGCCCGCGGCGACCCGCTCCCGAACGCGAGCGCCCCGCCAGGATGCCAGCGGGGCGCGGAAGCGGGGCGGGGCGCCCGGTGCGTGCTCAGCAGCCCGCGGACGGCGTGTACTGGCAGGACCAGTCTTCGCAATCCGTGAAGCCGTTTCCGTCGTTGTCCACACCGTCAGAGCAGCTCGCCGCGTCCCGCTCGGTGTCGCCGGTGCCGCCACAGGTGGGGGCCCAGGCGCAGCCGCCATCGTCACAGTCGAGGTAGCTGTCGCTGTCGTTGTCGATCCCGTCGTCGCAGGTATCCTCGGTCTCGCCCTCGCGATCGCAGATGCCGGGCAGGTCGAAGTTGTAGGCACATGCGAAATCGTCGCAGTCGATGTAGCCATTTCCGTCGTTGTCGATGCCGTCGCTGCAGTCCTCCGCACAGGCGGGGTCGTCGTCGCAGTCGAAGTCTTCGCAGTCGATGTAGCCATCGCCATCGCCATCGAGACCGTCCGTGCAGTCGCCCTCGCCGAAGTCCTCGCACGCGGGGTCGTCATCGCAGTCGAAGTCGTTGCAGTCGATGAACCCGTCCGCGTCGTTGTCGATGCCGTCGTCGCAGATCTCGCTGCAGCCCTCGGCATCGTCGCAGTCGAAGTCGTCGCAGTCGATGTAGCCGTCGCCGTCGTTGTCGATGCCGTCGTCGCAGATCTCTGCGTCGCCGCCGCCGCCGGTACCACTTCCGTCGTCGCCGACGCCTTCGCAGTCGGCATCTTCGGCGTCGGCGTATCCGTCGCCGTCGTTGTCGATGCAGTCGGAGCAGGTCGCAGCGGTCTCCGTGGTGCTGCCATCGGGCTGGCAGGCAGCGTCGGCGCCGCAGTCCGCGTCGCAGCAGTCGGCTGCGCCATCTCCGTCGTCGTCGAGGCCGTTGCTGCAGTCCTCGGCCGCATCGCCGGCTTCGTCCTTGGTGATTTCGCCGCACGCGACGACGCCGACGAGAAGTGCGATTGCGCCGCCGAAGGCGAGCATCTCGAATCGGTAGCTGGACATGGGCTCCTCCTGTGTGGGCCCCGTGTAGCCGGCGCAGGGGAAGCCCGCAGGTGGGGATCCCTCCTTCGCCGTGAATCCTGGGTGACGGGATGACCCCGGCAGATGCTCAGAGGCCCGCAAGCGGGCGTTCGCCGCCTTCCTCTGCCCAGGGTTCGGGCCAGCTCCGGATGACGGAGCTCCGGCTCCGCATCCGCGCTGCATAGGCCTCGAGTGCGGGCAGGTCGTTTTCCAATGCGAGGCCCAATCGTCGCGCGGTCGCGACGACCGGGTAGACCAGCAGGTCGGCGAGGGTCAGCCACGGCCCGGCGACGAAGGGATGTGCCTCCACATGCCGTTCCCATCGCTGCAGCTCCCGCCACAGGACGGTCACCCGCGTCGCGAGATGCTCCGCCGTGCGGTCGCCGGCGGCGCTGCTCGACAGCCACTGGAACAGATCCATGCCGGTATCGTGCAGATGGGTGGCCTCATGCAGTCGAGTGAGGGCGGTCCCCCGGAACCGGGGTGGGACCAGCACAGGGGTTCGCCAGGTCTGGTCGATGTAGGCCAGGATGGCGTGGGTCTCATGGACCACCTCATCGCCGTGCTCGAGCACGGGCAGCGTGCCCCGGGGATTCCGCTTGCGCATCTCGGGTGTGCGGTGTGCGCCGGACGACGGGTCCAGCCACCGGTCTTCGCGGGGAACGGACTTCTCTTCCAGGGCGAGCTGGCAGGCCCAGCCGGCCGGCCAGCATCCGATCACGGGGACCGCAGCGAAGTCGGGCAGGAAGAGGACGGGAACGGCGTCGGACATGGTCGCTCCTGGGCAGGGACGCGTCGTCGCGGACAGACCCGCTCGGGCGGCCTGCCTGCGCTCCCGTAGCGCGGTCCAGAACCCGCGAGGAGCGCCCCTTGGGCGACCGCACCCTTGCCGGGAGGGCGTCCAGCGGGGTGGGCCGCCGGTCGGGGGCCGGTCATGGGGTCGGGATGATGCCGCGCGGCGGCGGGGGTCGGTGCCGGACGCGACCGGCGCGAGGAGGCGTGCTTCGCCGACTTGCGCTACAAACGAGGCTGCGCCTCAGGAGGTACCGGCGTCCATGGGCCCAGACCGCGACATGTTCGAGCAGATGTCTCTCCGTGAGCTGACCGATCTGCAGGACCACATCGGTCAGGTCATGCGTCGGCGATTCGAGCGGGAGGCGGTGGTAGTGTTCGTCGACCTCGTGGGTTCGACCGAGTACGTGGTGCGCCACGGTGCGGTCGCGGGTCGGGCGCAGATCCAGAAGGCCCACGACCTCCTGTCCGAGTCCATCAGGGGTACGAAGGGACGGGTCGTGGACACCGCGGGCGACGGTGCGTTCTGCATCTTCACGGACGTCGTGGAAGCGGCAGAGTGCCTCATCGAACTGCAGAGGCTGGCTGCGGCGCACAGCAGCCGGCAGGAGCGGGCGTCGCGCCTGCAGTTCCGCGGCGGACTGCACATCGGGTCCGTGCTGGCCGATGCGGAGCGCGTCACGGGCGATGCCGTGCACTACGCGTCCCGCGTGCAGGCGACCGCCGATCCCGGGACCATCCGTGTCTCGGAAGCAGCGCACCGGAGCCTCCCGGCGCGCCTGCGGACGCGATGCGCGCCCCTGGCTCCGCAGCCGCTCAAGGGCTTCCCGGAACCGGCCCTGCTGTACCGGCTCGACTGGCGCGACCCGACCCAGTTCCCCCGTGCCGTGGAGAACTGTGCGACGGGAGAGATCCTGATCATCCCCGTCCAGGAGCGGGTCAGTTTTGGCCGCCTGGTCTCGCACCAGGGCCGCGCCGCCAACGACGTGGTGCTGATGCATCCGGATCCAGACCTGGCGCGTCGGGTCAGCCGCTGGCACTTCGAGCTGCTTCGCGGTCCGGACGCATGGGAACTGCGGGTGCTGTCCCGCAGTGGATTGCGGCTGGACGATGCCCAGATGGAGCAGGGGGCCAGTGCCCTGGTCCGGAATGGCAGCGTGGTCGAAATTGGCGGGGTGCTCCGCCTCTGCTTTCTCGCGGATGCGCCCGGACCGGACGACGCCACGTACTTCAGCGTGTGAGCCGCGCCGGCCGGGGCTTCCCGTTCATGACGGGAATCGTGGGTTCCGGCTGTCGGACGTCCGGGGCATACGGAGGGTCCGCAGGCCTGCCCACGAGAAGTCGCGCGTGTTACGGTGCGCCACCTTCCCAGGACTGGAGACATTTCTCATGGCACTCGACCGCATCTTCAAGCTCGCGCCCCTCGCCCTCCTCATCGGCTGCGGCGTATCCGTTGGCAACGTCACGGAAGACAACTATGCCGAAAAGGCTGCCGAGTTCACCTGCAAGCAGATGAAGGAGTGCTACCCGATCCAGTTCTACGCTGATCCGGACGACCTGGGTGTCGAAGGGGACGCGGCAGACGCGTACCCCAACGGCGACATGGAAGATTGCATCGACTACTACACCGAGTTCGCCGAGGACCAGCAGGACGCAGCCGACGACGCGGACTGCGACTTCGACGAGGACAAGGCCGCGGAGTGCTTCGCAGGGGGCACCTGCAAGGACATGGCCGAGAACATCGAAGACAGCCAGGACGCCTGCTCCGAGATCTTCGACTGCTAGGTCGCGGTGTTCCTGCCGCTCCGGCAGGGCTCGAAGACCCCCTGTCCCAGTGTGGACGGGGGGTCTCGTCGTTCGGGCGCGACACCCCCAGGGGGCGCTGGAGAGGATGTGGCCGCGGGGTTGGACGGCCGGTTCCCGCTGCGGCAGAGCGAACGCGTCGCCGTCCGAGGCACGTCGGATCCGGCGGCACTGTTTGAACGGCTGGATGGTGAACGACCGGCGGGCCGCAAGAAAAAACGGGAGACGCCAGGCCGCGTTGCGGCGGCTCGGGTGGACTTCCGCGCTCGCCGCTACGCTGCGGCCGAGACGTCCTTCCGTTGCGGCCTTGCGGGCGGCGAGGCCGATGGGGCCGCGGCGCTGTACATCACGCGGTGCGCCTGGCTTGCGGAACACGACCCCGGCGAAGAATGGGACGGTGTGGCCCGGATGAGCGTGGAGTAGGCGGGTCACCGTGTCGTGGCGTAGCATGGAGTGACCCGAAGGAGAAGAAGCCATGTCCCCCCTGCGCCGGACCACCGTGCTCGCCCTTGCGCTGCTGACCGCCTGCTCCCCCACGATCGATGGAGACCGACTCGACACGGCGGACACGGGGGCGCCCGGATGGGTGGGAGATCCACCGGATTCGGACGACGGAGATGACGGACAGCCCTGTGGCGAAACGGGAATCTGCGTCCTGGATGTGGTGTCGGCGTCGGCCGAGTGCGGCGACGGGGACGCAGAGCGTCCGGATGTCGAGGCGGATGTCTCGGATGACGGCACCATCACCGTCCAGGTCATCGGTGCCGGGGACGGATGCTCGCCGGCCGTGTCGGCGTCGGGCTCTGCGGCGGTCAACACGGGTCGCATCGATGTCGGCTACACGTTCTATGACGACTTCGATTCCTGCAGCTGTGCGCTCGATGCCACCCTGGAGCTGCGGGGCGCTCCAGCTGGCGAGTACGACCTCTTCGTGAATGGCCTTGAAGCCCGGGTCACGGTGCCGTGAGCCGGTGCTTCGCGCTGCCTGCAGGCGCGCGACTCCTCGTCCTGCAAGGTGACATCACCGAGCAGGAAACGGACGCGATCGTCAACGCAGCGAATGCGGACCTTTTGGGCGGGGGCGGCGTGGATGGTGCCATCCACCGGGCGGCCGGCCCAGGTCTGGTTGCGGTCTGCCGAGGCCTGCCGGAGCGCTCGCCGGGGGTGCGATGTCCGCCGGGCGAGGCGCGCATCACACCGGGTTTCGCACTGAAGGCCGACTGGGTGATCCATACGGTCGGGCCCGTCTACGGGGAGGCCGCTGCGCCGGCGGCCACGCTGGCGGCCTCCTGGCGGAGCAGCCTCGCACTGGCGCGCGTGCATGGGCTGCAGAGCATCGCGTTTCCCGCCATCTCCTGCGGGGTCTTCGGCTACCCTGCCGAGGAAGCGGCAACGGTCGCGATGGGCGTGCTTGCGCGGGCTGTCGATGGGTTCCGGGAGATCCGGATCGTCCTGTGGGGGCGCGCCATGCACGCCCGCTGGCTGGCGGTGGCCAGCCGCAGCCTGCAGGCGATCCCATGACCAATGACAACCGGCTGCCCTGGGTGATCTGCTTGGTCCTCGGAACGGGTTGCGCGGCGGTGATGGCCGCGCTGGTTCGCAGCCAGGCGGAGGTGGCTTCGCTGGAGGCCCGGCTCGCGATCGCCGAGCGCGCGCAAGGCGATGGGACGCCTGCCGGGCGGGATGGCGAGAGGCGCGGTCGGCTGCGCGGAGACCGGTGGTTCGGTGCGCGCGGGGCTCGCGCCCATCGCGCGGACGTTGCGGAAGCAGGGTCCGGGGAGAACCCCGAGGGGACGCACCGGGATGGCGCCACGGTGGATGACGAGGCCATACGGTCGGACCGAGGCGCGGAGACGCGGGCTGCCCGGGTACTCGAGGCCCTGGAGCGCGCGATGGCACAACTCGAACTGGACCCGGAGACCGCCGATGCGGTGCGCGAGATCTACGAGGAAAGCTTCGAGGCAGGTGCAGGGATCCGGGCGGAGGTCCGCGCGGGCGATCGGGACGAGGAGTCCGGTCGCGGCGCCCATCAGGACATCCGGGACACGGCCCGAGACCAGCTGGAGTCGCTGCTCGAGCCAGAGGAGCTCCGCGTGATCCGTCGGGCCGTGCGCCGGGGAGGCCGAGGGCGCCTCTGACGATCAGGAACCGGTCGGGTTGAAGGAACCTGGTCGCCGTGCGTCGGTGTGCGGTAGCGTCTCGCCCGCGATTGCCTGCAATGGAGGTCCCATGTCCCAGTCCGTTGATTCCTTCGTCAGCCGACGCCTCGTGCTTGCGGGGCTTTCGGCCACCGCTGCCTCGGCGGTCCTTCCCGCTCGCGCCCTCGCGGGGGATCCCGATGTATTCCCCGTCGGATGCTCCGAGCCGGAGGCCTCGCCGACCGGCAATGCACTCAAGCGCTGGAAGAAGGCAGCAGAGGGCGAGGGTCGTGGGGATGGACGTTTCAGGCTGAAGTTGAAGTTCGAGGATCAGGTCGGCGGTGCTGGACAGCTGGTCCAGGGACTCAAGAAGGGCAGGTTCACGGCCGTGTGCATTCCCTCCCAGGGCTTGCGCGACATCGTTCCGCGGATGTCCGTCTTCGGGCTGCCCTACCTGCTCGGGGGCCCGGCCGAGACCGATGCCGCGCTCAAGGCGGCGCGTCCTGGAATCAAGAAGGCGCTCGAAGCCCAAGGTCTCAAGCTCATCTGGATGTTCCCGATGGGACATCGGGTGGTGTTCTCTCGGACCGCAACCATCACGGGACCTGCGGCCATGAAGGACGTCCAGGTCGGTGTGCGGCCGGGGACCAGCTCCACGGCCATGTGGGAGGTGCTGGGCGCGCGCGTGAGCGAGGTCCCGGCGCCAGACATCAAGGCCAAGCTGGACGCCGGCGCGATCCAGGCGGTCGAGGCCACGCTCATCGACGGGGTGGAACGCGGCTGGCACGAGGCTGCGAAGATCGTCTCGCTCACGAACCACATCACCGAGGTCGGCTTCCTGCTGATGTCCCAGGCGGGCTTCGATGCGCTGAAGGACAAGGACCGGGACGCGCTGATGTCGGACCGGGGGGAGCAGCAGAAGAAGCTCACGGAGCATGTGCGCAAGCGCGAGCAGGCGCTGGTCGAGAAGCTCCGGTCCGAGGGGCGCACGGTGTACCACCTCGCATCAGGCGACCTCGACGCGATCCAGTCGGCGACGGAGGGTGTTCACGCAGCCTGGAAGGAATCCAGGGGCGAGGCGGGCATGGCGCTGTACCGCACGCTCCACCCGGACGGCTGAGCACCGTGTGGTGAGACGAGGCCGGCGCGCCCGTCCGGGCGCGCTGCACCGTAGCGTGGCGTCATGGGGCGGATTGCGCACTCAGCGCTTACCGAATGCGGACCCTTCCACCTCGGTCTCGCCGTTCCGGGTCTCGATGGTCCCGTACAGCTTGGCCTCGAATGTGCGGTCGGCCCCGTCGCCCTCGATGGACCCCTCCATCTCGATCACATCGCGGCCGTCCATCCAGGAACGGGTCAGCGTGACCTCGCCGAAGACCTCGCCATCCTCGTCCACGCGGCCGGAGTAGTCGAGGTCGAAGACCTCGCCTGCTGCGGGGCCGCGTTGCAGTTCACACTCGCCCTGGCCGGTGAGGGTGCCGTCGGAAGAGACGGTCCACGCGGCGTCGCCGAAGCACAGCTCCCGCCACTCGCCCTGGGGTGAGACCGAGTCCATGGTCTGCTCTCCCTCGATGTCGCCAGCCCAGTCCGACCCGGGCTCATCGGGGTCGGATCCATCGGATCCATCGGATCCGCTCGCGTCGCCCGAGCCCTGGGAGGCTCCGGAGCCGTCCGCGTCGTCGTCCGTCACCCCGCCGTCAGCATCGACACTGCTCGGGATCGTGCCCTCGTTGCAGGCCATTGCGACGAGCAGGAGCAGCAGGGAGTGGGTCGGACGCATCGGCTCCTCCGGTTCGGGGGCCCGATAGTACCGGCTGGGGATTCTTCGTGCTTTGCAGAAGCGCGGGCCGGGCGGAGTCCGCGTCGCGGAGCCGTCAGGTGGAGACCGCGCCAATCAAGAGCCGCACCAGCATGCCCGCGCCCACGATGGAGAGCATCAAGCCCATCGCGATGTCGAACGACCGGGCCCGCGCTTCCAGCCAGTCCGACAGGCCGGTGCCCGACATCACCAGGGCCACCATCACGTACCAGGCGGTGTCGATGACGCCGGCCATCATGCCCATCGCACCCTTCTCGATGAAGCGGGCCTGCGGGTCGACGAATTGCGAAAAGAGCGCAAGGAAGAAGACCGC
>JAYYRS010000311.1:0-3222 GCA_036126975.1 Myxococcota bacterium | reverse complement strand
ACCTCGACCTCGATGGCGCCACGGACATGATCACGGTCGAGGATGACGAGCTGCATGTCGTCCGGTGGGACGGCGAGGGCTACCAGAACCAGGGCTTCACGGGGACCGGCGACGCTGGCCCCGCCGCTGCTGGGCCCTGGGTCCCCGGCGACGCGCTGCCGGCCGTCGCCATCGTGACCGATGCCGTCACCCTCCACCGCGGCACTGCCAACGCGGACTCGGGCGCCTGGACGCGTGACCGGTTCGACTGGCGAGCGTACAACACCGCCCTGCTCGCTCCGGGACTGGTCGAAGACGTCAACGGGGACGGCGTGGGCGACATCATCGGATTTACGACCGACCCGGGGCTCGTGCTCGCCGCCTGGCAGCTTTCGCAGGGTGCAGAGGGGCAATGGCAGATCGTCCTGGGCGGCAAGGCAGAGCTCGAGGGCGGAGACCCGCTTGCCCTCGCCAAGTGCGGCCGCAATCTCTACGCGCTCACCGGACCCGAAGACGCAGCGACGCTGACCCGCATGCGTCTCCGGCAGGACGGAGCGACCTGGCAACCCGTGTTCATCACGAGCATCCCGGCGGCCGGCTCCCTGCTCGCGTGCGGCACCGTCGACACCGGCAACCCCGGTGTCGTGGTCGCGGACACCAGCGGACTCTGGACGTCCTACGCCGAGGGTTTGGGCGAGCGGGGCAGCGGCTCGGTCGGGGCGACCGGTGCGATCGCGATCGCCGACACGGATGGAGACGGCCGCGGCGAGATTGTCGGCTGTGGCGCGGAGGCCTGCTCCGTCGTCGCGGGGGACCTCGACGGAGATGGACTCGATGAGGTCGTCCGCGTTGCAGACGACATCCGCATCGCCTGGGGCGATTCCGAGCAGGTGTTCCCCGGCACCGGCATCGCCTCGCTCGGAGACGCGGACGGCGATGGGAACCCCGACATCCTCGTCCATGACCCCACGACCGGGCGCGTGCAGCTGCTCCGCACGGCAGGCGGGAGCGTCTCTTGGCCGGGCGGCTGGCAGACCGAACGTCCGCTCGCCGGCCCCGCGGGCCTCGTGGACATGACGGGCGATGGAGTGCCGGAGGTCGTCCTGTCGGACGCCGAGGGTCGCGTGCTGCACACCGGCGAGACCGACCCGGCGGGCTCCGGCTGGTAGCGGGCCCCCGGGACCCGTTTTCCCGGTCCGCATCCGCAGCGGTCCCGACGGCCGCGCCCCGGCGACGGCGCGCCGTCCGCGCACGGCGCGCCACGTGGAATGCGACGCCCCTCCTCGTCTGCCGTCGCGGTGCCCGAGCAGCGCGCGACCGACCCCGGCGAACGTCATACCGAAAAGGACCATTGAGACGCAGTCGAGCACGACGCCCGCCGACGCATGACGAGCAGACCGCCAATGCGGGTGCAGCCAGCGGTCTCGACCGCCCTGCGCCGCACCCAGGTGCCGCTTGACCGCAGCGGGCGGTCACCGTATACAACGGTGTCGCGGGCCGTCTGGCGGCCCCCTGGAGACATCGCATGAGCCCCCTCCTGATCCTGTCCTTCATCGGTTGCGCCCCTCAGGACGCGGAAGTGAGCGCCCACTTCTGGACCTGGCTGGCATCCAACTCCTCCGCTGCCATCGGCGAGGACAACCTCACCGATATTGCCGACAAGGCGACGGTCTTCGAATGCTCCGGCCGCGGCTGGGACACGGTCGAGGAGCGCTACGAGGATGGCTACATCGGTCCCCGCAATGCCGAAGAGGCCGCAGAGGCACGCTACATCGGCGGCGCCTGCGAGCTGGACGAGGACGGCGAGCCGGTCGAATGGTGCACCGAGGAGATCCAGCAGAAGTGGGCTGACCAGTGCAATGGCACCGCGACGACGGTCGGCGTCCTGGACACGTTCATGGCCGACGACGGCTACTACGCCATCCAGGGAGACGTCGATCCCTGGCGGACCGAAGCGCTGATCAACGGTGAAAACGACCTCCAGCTTACGGTTCACCACTACCTGGAGAAGGGTCAGGACTTCCGCTTCACGTTCTCCATTGCGCCCGACTTCGAGCCGACCCGCTGCATCTCCACCGAGAACGGTGCGGAGATCCAGAAGGTCGATGGCGCATCCTGGGTGGAGAAGTGGTCGGAGGATGAGGGCGACTACTTCATCTACTACCTGAACGCCGGGACGGCACAGCCCACCGGCAGCGAAGCCGCCGCAGGCGACATCCTCTACCTGACGACCGACTGGCTCACCGGGTACGGCTTCTCCAAGTTCGCGGGTGAGGAGTTCAACTCCGTCGCGAACACCTTCGCCGCGGCCATCCCTGACAGCATCCGGGCTTCCTGCCAGGCCAACATGGACAACGTCCCCCCGCTGGCGGACGCCGGCGCAGACGTCCTGCTTGAGGTCGGTGAGACCGTGACCCTGACCGGCGCGGCCACCATCGACCTCGACGGCGACCCCCTCACGTTCGTGTGGCTGCCGGACGACGACGTCGCGAACGAGCCCTCCGAAGGCGTCGAGTACGTGTTCCTCGCCGAGGTTCCCGGAACCTACACCTTCACGCTCGCCGCCTCGGACGGAGCCGCCACCTCGAACGACGAGGTCGTCGTTGTGGTGCCTGACTCCAACGCCACGCCCGTGTGTGACATGGGCATCGACATCCTGGGCGACATCGGCACACCCGTCGCCATCAGCGGCAGCGCGACCGATCCCGATGGCGACGCGCTCGGCTACCGCTGGTCCGTCATCGCGGCTCCGGTGGACGACAACGGTACGCCGGACGACACCGCCGACGACATCGACGCCGTCACCAGCTTCGCTTCCGCGACCGCGGACAGCACCACCTTCGAGGGCGATCTCCCCGGCACCTACGTGCTCGGCTTCGAGGCCTGCGAGGGCGGCGACTGCGAGGCGGATGACGACGTGGTCTGCACGCGGACGCTCAACGTCACCCTCGACGACCCGGCGGCACCGGCCGCCAACCACCCGCCGCTCTGCCAGGTCAACATCGACCAGGTGGCCATCGCCGGCGACGTCATCGTTCTCGACGGCACCGGCACCGTCGACCCCGACGGGGACGACCTCGTCTACGAGTGGACGGTATCGGACCGGCCCAGCAGCTCGGCGAGCCGCGACATCGAGAGCGCCGACCAGCTCGTGGCCAGCTACACGCCGACCACCGCCGGGATCCACGGGATCAGCCTGACCGCGACCGAGGCCGATGACGGCGACGACACCACCGAGGCACT
>JAYYRS010000310.1:0-4343 GCA_036126975.1 Myxococcota bacterium | reverse complement strand
AGGGCCTCGCCGTCCGGTCGGCCGCGCCGATGGGCAGCGCGTCCGAGCGCCTCTGCGAGTCGGCGGGCCTGCTGGGCACCGTCCTCCAGGCGGGTCCGGGCTGCGAGGGCCGCTTCCATGTCGGCGAGGCTGCGCGCCCGGTCAGCCGTCGCGGCAAGGGCGCGGCCCGTGGCCCGGGCGGCGCCGCGGAGCGCGTCGAGCCGGGGCGTCGCGGCCCGAGGCGCCCGGCAGCCCGCGGCAAAGACCGATGCGACGCCGCGAGCGGCCAAGGCAGGCAGCAGTCGTGTGAGGTCGCCACCCTCGAGTGCCCGCGGGCCCGCGGCCCGGATGGCGGAGTGCGGCAGGCTGGCGTTTCCCGGTGGGCCGTCGGGCCAGCCTCCGGGTGCCGGCTCTCCTTCGAGCGCGTCCAGGACGGAATCAAGCTCGCTTGCGGCGTCGAGGGAGGCCACCCCGCCGCTGCCGATGACGACCTGTTCGACCCCGCCATGGGCTGCGCGGTGACGGCCGAGCAGATCCGGAGCGGGGCGCCGGTCGGCGCCGAGGAGGACGACGAGTCCCGGGGCGCATGCAGCGAATGCCGCCCCATGGTCCGCATGGCGGTCGCTGGGGAAGGGCCGGCGGTCGTCGCAGGCTGCCGCGACGCCGGAGGAACCGACCACGTGGACGGCGAAGCTTCCTGCCTCGTCGTCCTGGAGAGCGAGGGCGTCCAACAGGCCGACCAGGGAGACGGGATCCTCCGTCGTGACCACGACGCTGAGGTCCGCAGGTTCCGGCCCTGCAGCACGGTGCACGCCGATTGCGTCGAGTCCCTCGATGTCGCCGGCACGGCGGAGGTGCCGCGCCGCAAGGCCGACTTCTCCGCGTTCGAGGAGACATCGTGCGATGGCGGTCCGCGCGAACCCGCTGTGCGGGTCCAGCGCCAGTGCCGTCTCGAGCGCCTGCTCGGCCGGGGCGGCCAGCCCCGCCGACCGCAGCGCGGCTCCGAACACCGCCCATGCGGTGGCCCGGGCGACGTCACCTGCGATGGCAGACGCGGCCTGGGCGACCGCGGTGGCGGGGTCGCCATCTGCGAGTGCGGCAGCTGCCGCCTCGGTGGCCGCGGCAGGATCTGCGGCAGGCGGAGGCGGCGCGCCCACGAGGCGTTCCAGTGTCCGGTGTGCGCGGAGGGCTGCCTCCAGTCGGGCGAGATCGCCCCTCCGCCGCGTCGCCGACCAGCCCCGTCGCTCGGCGTCGCGTGCCTTGCGGGCCAGTGCGGTCGCCGTGGCGGGTTCGCCGGCGGCATGGGCCGCGCGTGCCGCGATCGTCCATGCGTCGGGGGTGTCAGACGAGAGGACGGGCTCCACCGCCTGGAGCGCCGCTGCGCCCGCCTGTCGCTGGAGGAAGGCCTCGGCGCCGGCGAGTACGGCCGGCTCGTGATCCGGGCGCTCCTGGAGCGCGGCATCGAGCAGCGCGAGGGCGGAGTCGGGTTCGCCCCTTTGGATGCGGAGGCCGGCCTCCAGGGTGGCGGCGCCCCACGAGGTGGCGCCCGGTATGGGGGTCGTCGGCAGGATCTCCCCGTCACGAGCGCGGGCCGCAACGAGACCGGCGATGGCGTCATCGAGGGCCTCGGCCGGCGCGTCGCCCAGGGTATCCAGGGCGGCGCCCTGGAGGATCGCCAGGTTTGGATGGTCGACCTGAAGGCGAAGGGCCTCCTGTACGGTCGCCAGTGCTCCCCGGGGGTCGCCGTGCTGAAGCTGTGTGAAGGCCCGCAAGGTCGCGGCCTGGGACAGATCGCGGGCCCGTCCAAGCGGATCCGGACCCGACCGGGCCTCGACGGCATCGTGCCAGGCCCGTGCCGCCTCGCGGCTCGCCCGGTCGAGGGCGCCCGCATCCAGCAGCTCCCAGGCGAGGTAGGCCCGCGCCCATGCGTCGTCGGGCTGCCGGGCGAGGTGTCGTTCAAGAAGCGCCCGATTGCGGGTGCCCTTGTCGCGCGCGTCGCGCAGGCTCGGCACGGCACCGAAGTGCACGATGGGCGCCGGGACCATTGCGACCGCGCGACCGGCGGCGACCCATGGTCCGACCGTCTCGTGGATCGCACCCCACCACCGGAGCTCGGCGTCCCGACGCAACAAGCGAGGCAGGGCCACGGGCACGCCCATCCGCGCGGCACCGGACAGGATGTCTCCGGCGGTCGCGTCCAACCGGTCTGCGTTGTGCAGGGGCAGCAGTCCACATGCGAAGCCCCCACCGGCGATCGCACGCAGCAGGGCCTGCCCCGCCCCGGGGGCCAGGCGTTCGTCCGCGTCGAGGACGAGGATCCAGTCGCCCGTGCTGGCCGCCAGGGCCGCCTTCCGGGCCGCAGCGAAGTCATCCGACCAGGGGTGCTCGATGACCCGGGCGCCGGCGGCACGGGCCAGGGTGACCGTGTCGTCCACGCTCCCGGTGTCCGCCACGATGATCTCGTCCACCACGCCCTGGACGCTGGCGAGACAGTCCGGCAGGAAGCGCGCCTCGTCGCGGGCGATGAGGCAGAGGCTCAGGCGAGGCATGCAGACTCCTCGCGGGACGCTACCACCCACTCTGCGGTGAGGGTCCAGCGGCATGGGCTCCCGGGGCCCCGGGCGCGCCGCCGGGGAACCTGCAGGCATCCTGCCGGAGCGGAAGTCCGCAGCCGTGCATCCCGGCACGCGCGTCCCACTGCGCGCGGCTGGGTTAGGCGCGGGGGATGCCGGAGTCCCCGCCCGTGATCGAGGCCGAGCAGCTGTGTCGACGCTTCGGCCGCCGTTGGGCCTTCGCCCGGGTCGACCTGGCGGTCGAGGCCGGCGCCCGGCTTCTCGTGGTGGGTGCCAACGGTTCAGGCAAGACCACCCTGCTTCGCGTGCTCGGTACGGTGTTGCGGCCCAGCCAGGGGCGGCTTCGGCTGTTCGGCATCGACCCGGCCCGGGACCCCATGGCGGTCCGCCGACGGATCGCGCTCCTGTCCCATCACTCGGGGCTGTACGAGGACCTGTCCGGTCGGGACAACCTCGGGGTCGTCGCACGGCTGGGTGGTCATGGTGCGCACGACGCCGCGCGGCTGCTGGCGGACGTCGGGCTCGATGACCGGCCCGACCCGGTGCGCGCCTACTCCGCGGGCATGCGCAAGCGCCTGCAGGTGGCGACCCTGCTGCTCCAGCGACCCCAACTCGTCCTCCTCGACGAGCCGTTTGCTGCGCTGGACCCCGCCGGGGTCGATGACGTCTCCGCGCTGCTCCGTGGCATCGGAGCGACGCTCGTCGTCACTTCCCATCGGATCGCGGCGGCAGCGGCGCTGTGCGACCGTGCCCTCCTGCTCGAGGATGGGCTGCCGCGGTGGACGGGCGCGGCGAGCGATGCCGTCCGCGCCTGGGCCGCGGTACACCCGGGGTCGGACCCCGCCGAGGTGGCGGGATGACGGTGCTCCTGCAGGTCGCTGAGGTCCTGAAGAAGGACCTGCTCATCGAGTGGCGGGCCCGGAGCCGCGCGTTCGCCCTCGCGTGCTTCATGGTGACCATCCTCCTGCTGTTCAGCTTCGCGGTCGGGGCGGATGCCGCCACCATGCGGACCCACGCGGGGGCCTACCTGTGGCTCTCGCTCTTGCTCTCGAGCACGCTCCTGCTGGCCCAGAGCTTCCAGGTGGAGACGGAGAGCGGGGCCATCGAGACGGTGATGCTCGCGCCCACGACGCCGCCAGCGCTGTACTACGGCAAGGCGCTCGCCAATCTCGTGCAGCTGCTGCTGCTCGCCGCCGTGGCCGTGCCCTTCGTGTTGGGGCTCTTCGATGGCGCGGTCCGGGAGAGTGTCGCGCTGCTGGCCGTCACGGTTGCGCTGGGCTGCGCGGGGCTCGCGGCCCCCGGCACCCTGTACGCGGCCCTGACTGCCAGGCTGGGGGCGCGGCAGCTGCTGCTCCCTCTTCTCCTCTTCCCGCTTGTCGTGCCCTGCCTGCTGGCTTCCGTTAAGGCAACAGCCCTGGTGATGATGGGAGACCCGATGGAGCAGGTCCCCAGTTGGCTGCAGCTGCTCACCGCTTTCGACGTCCTCTACTGGGCCGTCTGCGGTGTCCTCTTCGGGAGGGTGATCGACGCATGAAGTGGGAGATGCCAGTCCTGGCCCTCGGGGTCGTGCTCGTCACGGTCGGGCACGCGTGGGGGCTGTTCTTCGCTCCGCCCGAGGCGATGATGGGGGACGTCGGGCGCATCCTGTACGTCCATGTGCCCACGGCCTGGGCCGCGCTGGTCATCCTCACCGCCGCCTTCGTCGCGGCCATCGGCGCGCTCTGGACGTCCTCCTATGGATGGGACGCAGCGGTGGAGGCGTTCTCCGAGGTCGGCGTCGTGTTGACCGCC
>JAYYRS010000309.1:0-5080 GCA_036126975.1 Myxococcota bacterium | reverse complement strand
GACCGCGACCTCTTCTGCGACTGGCAGGTCGCTGGTGCCCGCACATACGACGGCCACCAATCCCACCTCCGGGCGCGGCGTCGGTCCCGCGAGGTGGAGAACCCCCGCCAGGGGGTGCCATCGGGCTGCCGGCCATGCGGCCTGGACGATGGCGGCCTTCTCCGCATCGAGGCGGGTCACGAGTGCGGCCTGTCCGGCTTCAGCGAGTGCCCCGACCAGCTGTCGAATCTGATCCCCCGATTTGCCGGCCCCGTAGATCACCTCGGGGTGATCCAGCCGGGAGGCCCGACCCGTGTCGAGGGTTGCGAATCCGAGGTCGCGGGTCGTCCAGGCCGAAGCCGCGTCGGCGGCTTCGGCAGGGGTACGCTCTCCGCGCGCCACCTGGTCGAAAAGGGCCTCGAGCGTTGCGCGGTCCATGGGCTCCTCCAAGCGGGGTTCCCGGTCGCTCTACCGCGACATCGGCTTCAGCGCGCGGGTCGCGGTCACGTTTCCCATGGCATGGCACCTCCTGGGGTGTGAGACTGCCCCTCATGACACTCCTCCTGCTTGCACTCGGAGCCGGCCTTGCGCATGCAGGGAGCGCCCAGATGTACGACCGGGCGATCTCGCTGGTGCGGCATCGGTACCTCGGCATCGAGCATCTCGACGCAGAAGAGGCATTTGCAGAGGCAGCGGAATCAGCGGAGGACGTCGTTCCCTGGTTGATTGTGGATGCGGAAGGGGGCGTCGCGACACTGCGACATGGACAACGCGGCACGCTCGCGGTCGTCTCGATGGTGGATTCATCGGTTTCGGGCGGGCCGGCCGGCCTCGATGCGCTCCCAGGGGCGTTGTCGCGGCTGGAGGCGGCGATCGTCGGGGCGGGCGACCCGATCCCGGGCGCGGTCGACCTGCCGGTGGCACTCCTGCGCGGTGTCTCGCGTGGGCTGGACCGTCACTCGGTGGTGCTCTCCCGGAGTCGGCTCGAGCGCTTCGACGAGCGGATCAAGGGCAAGCTCACCGGAATCGGTGCTCGGATGGGAAAGCGGGACGGCCGGCTCGTCATCAAGGAGGTCTTCGCGGGGGGACCGGCGGCCCTCGGTGGGTTGCAGGCCGGCGACCGCATCACGCGGGTGGATGGGGTGTCGACGGTCGGGATGTCGACATCGCTGGCCATTGATCGTGTGAGAGGGCCCGCCGAGACACAGGTCGTGCTCGACATCGAACGTCCTGCGGATGGCGGTGGATTCGAGGCGCTCGAACTGGTGCTGACGCGCGCAGAGGTCGTGATTCCCACCGTGCACACCGAACTGCTGGCCTCCGGGGCGGGGCTGATCCGCATCGACAACTTCAGCGAGCAGACGACCCGTCTGGTTCGGGAAGGGCTGGCCGGATTCCAGGCCGCGGACCTGCCGATCACCGGAATCGTCCTCGACCTGCGAGGGAATACCGGGGGCTCGCTGTTGCAGGCGTGCAAGGTCACCGACCTGTTCGTCGAAGAGGGCACCATCCTCCGGACGGAGGGGCGCGAAGGAAAGGCTGTGGAGAACCTGCTGCGGCAGTACCGTGCGCATCCAGAAGGCATCGAGCCGGATGTGCCGATGGTGGTGCTGCTGGACCATCGCAGCGCGAGCGCGTCCGAAATCGTCGCTGGTGCGCTGTCATTGCTCGGCAGGGCGGCGTTGGTGGGCGAGTCCACCCACGGCAAGGGAACCGTGCAGAAGCTGTACACACTGCGCGGTGGAGGTGCCGAGGACCGAGTGCGGTTCAAGGTGACGGTGGCGCGCTACCGGCTGGCCGGCGATGTGCCCATCGAGACCGGCATCGGCCTTGCCCCGGACCTCCGCGTGGCGGAGGCGCGATTCACCCGCGGAGGCGTCACGCTTCCGGTGGGCGGTCCGGGGCCCGACCTGCTGTGGGTCGACGAGCAGCCGGGCTGGCGAGAGGGCGTCGACCTGCCTGCGACGCCCGACTTCGCCCTGGCGGTTTCCGAAGAGGCGCTCGGACGGGCCGACGGCGCCGGACGGGACGCGGTGCTTGCCGCCCTCGAGGCCACCAGCGCGCGTCGAGCCGTGATCGAGGATGCCAGACTGGTCGATGTCTTCCGGCACCGCGGGCTTGACTGGCGTCCCGCCGACGAGTCGGGTCCTGCGCCGCAGGTTGACGTCGAGCTGAGCATCGTGGACCCGCCCGTTCCCGGATCGGACGTCGAGGTCCGGGCACTGGTTCACAACCGCGGGTCTGCGCCGCTGTACCGGGTCGCGGTCCAGATCGAGACGAGCACCCGGCTGCCGTGGGAGGGGCTGACCCTCCCGGTCGGTTTCCTCCCTCCGGGGGAGACCGGTTTGGGGAGCGCCATGGTCCGGGTCGGGGCCGGCCTGTCAGAACGGGAGGATGAGGTCGGTGTCCGTGTGCTCGCAGACCAGCGAATCGCCCTGGAGGCCGAGCCGGGTGTTCTCCACATCGCTCCGGCGGTGCCGGCGCCGGTCGCAGCCACGGCCCGCATCGTGCCGGAGCCCCAGGGTGCGCGACTCGAGATCCAGCTCGAGAACCTCGGCGGACGACATCTCGACCACCTCCGCGCCCGCGTCCTGCTGCCCGCGGATGCGCCGCTCGAGCTGGTGGATCCCGAGGGGGTGGTCCCCCTTCTCGCAGCGGGTGCAACCGAACGTGTGGACCTGGGCGTCCGGCGCCTTGCACCGGGCGAGACCG
This sequence comes from Myxococcota bacterium, assembly GCA_036126975.1. Taxonomy (GTDB): domain Bacteria; phylum Myxococcota_A; class UBA796; order UBA796; family UBA2385; genus JAYYRS01. Next base: position 2,389 of record JAYYRS010000309.1, on the reverse strand, counting down.
ACCTCGAGCTCCGCGTGGAAGACGGAGCGGGCCGCCGGGTGTTCAAGCAGCAGCTGACACTTCCCGAAGATGGTTCGATGGTGCGTGTGTCGCCACCTGTCGTGGCCGCCCGCGTGCCGCGGAGCGCGCCGACCGGACAGGCGCAACTGGACATCGAAGCGAATGACGACGGTGCGCTGCGGTCGGTGACCGTATGGATGGCGGGCGACAAGGTGGCCTGGATCCCGCTGGAGAGGTCCCAAGCGCGGGTAAGCGTACCGCTGGACGTGCCCGCGGGAACCCATGCGGTCACCGTGGACGTGGTCGACGCCGGCGGGGCGCGAAGTCGCAAGGTCGCGTACGTTCGGGGCATCGACCCGACGACCGCGGGTGCCAGCGACCCTTGATGGTGTCGGGCGGCACGGTATGCGGGAGCGGCGGCCCGCCCGGCGGGCGTCGCCGTCAGCGCTGGGCGATGCCGAACGCGACGTCGTTGCCGCCGAGCACAGCGACGAGCACATAGGAGCCCGTCGGGTCCGCCCATGCCGCGGTCTGGTACGCGGTGAAGTCGACCGGCAATGCATACTGCTGGAAGCCGCTCGCCGGGTCGCCGATGAGCAGCCAGGGATCACCGGTGCCGTCGACATAGGTCACAAACATCTCGGCGTCGCCGACGCCGGAATGGGCGGGGTCGAACTGGACACCGACGCTGCGCGGCGCGCTGCCGACGTCGTGGATCGACTCCGTGCCATCGGGTTCGATGAAGACGATCCCCTGCGAGGCGGCGTCCGCAAAGACGACCCAGGCGTCGGCGCCATCGCGAGGGACCTCGATGTCGGTGGCGGTGTAGCCGGTGAGGAGGGCCTCCGGAGTGAGTACGGGCGGAGCGGCATCGACCCCGAAGCTCCATTCCTGCAGGCCGTCGGCCGTGCGGCCGATCAGCCGGCCGTCCGTTCCGTAGAAGTGCAGGTCGCAGCTTGGGACGGGGAGTCCCTCCCAGGCGGCGACCTCGTCGTAATCTGTCGTCTGCAGGCTGGCCGGCTGGGCCCGCATGTACTGGATCCAACCGCTGCCGGCCTCGCATCCGACGGCATGCAGGGTGCCATCAGCCTCCGCAGCGAGGGCGATGTCTTCGAAATCGCTGAAGCTGCCGCTGGTGGGGTTGAGGCGGTAGCTGATGCCGAATCTCTGTTTGGTGACGAGGTTGAAACCACCCATGCGGAGCGCTCTGCCCGTTGGCAGCATCAGGCCGGTCGCCCCGTAGAGCCCGTCGTCGGTTGCAATGAAGTCGTGGCCGTCCGTGAGGGTGAAGACGGGGTCCGCACCCGCATTGCGCTGCCAGTCGATCAGCGGGCCGTTCATCACGGGCTCGCTCATGCCGTCGGGGTGGGGCGTCGGGATGGCCGTGGGCCCGGCCTCGAGGGTGGTGAGGTCCCAGCTGAATGCGATGGCCGAGTCGTAGTACTCCACGGTCGTGCTGCCGCCCGTGGCGGACGGACGGGTCACGTCGACCCGGTCACTCGCGAGCGAGAAGAACACCGCCCTGCTGTTGGCGGACCAGACACCGTCACGGGGCGACGACCACGCCAGCGAGGTGAACTCGCTCGCTGCCTCCGCGATGCTGTCGAGCCGGAAGGTCTCCGCATCTCCGTCGCAGTCATGGTCGACCGGGCCGCTCAGGATCTCCACGGCACCAGGGCTGACGTCCGGGCGCGTGTCGTCGCAGTCGTCCCCCCCGTACTGGTCGGAGAGGTAGCCGTCTGCATCCTGGTCGTCGTCGTCGGTCAGGTCATTGCAGTCGTTGTCGATGTCGTCGTACCAGACCTCTTCCGCGTCGGGGTTCACGGCGGCCCCGTCAACCGTGTCATCACAATCGCCGCCGGGAAGCGCGCCGGAGCGGTCGACGTAGACGGTTGGCAGGCCGACGTCCTCATCGGGGACGAAGCCGTCTCCGTCGACATCGAAGTCGTCTTCGCCGCCGCAGTCGGTGTCGATCCCGTCCCGCCAGGTGTCGGCCGCATCGGGATTCACGTCGGGGTCGTCATCATCGCAATCGTTTACGGGCAACGCGCCCGACCCGTCCACGTAGGCGGTCGCCAGGCCGTAGTCCTCGTCGCGGACGTATCCATCACCATCGACATCGAAGTCGTCCTCGCCGCCGCAGTCGGTGTCGATGCCGTCCCGCCACGTGTCTGCCTGGGCGGGGTTGACCTCGGCAGCGTTGTCGTCGCAGTCGCCCGCTGGCAGCGCACCCGTGCCCGCGACGTCCTCTGTGACGCGTCCTGCGTAGTTCGCCGGCACCCAGCCGTCGGCGTCGGCGTCGTAGTCGTCGTCGCCGCCGCAGTCCTGGTCCACGCCGTCGTACCAGGTCTCGGCGGCATCCGGGTTGACCGATTTGTCCCGGTCATTG
>JAYYRS010000308.1:0-5741 GCA_036126975.1 Myxococcota bacterium | reverse complement strand
GCGCGAGCCGGGAGATGGCCGTGTGCGCAGCTTCACGAACGGACGCCTCGGGGTCGTCGAGCAGCGGTTTGAGGTAGTGCTCCATGGCGGGGCCGGCGAGACGGCCAATGGCCTCCGCAGCCGCGGCTCGTACGTCCTGCGACTCATGGACGAGCAGCTGGCGCATGTTCTGCGCGGCCGTCCGCCAGTTGGTGGCCGCGCAGATCCGGCATCCGATGGCAAGCACCGCAGGGTCACCGCTTCGGAGCATGTCGCGCACACGGTCGCGGCCCTGCATGTCCAGGCTGGTACCCTCGAACTCTTCCTCCACCACGGACGGGTCGCCCTGCGCAGCCCGGGTCCATCGTCTCGCCAGCGGCGGCGCGGGCGGCGATGCCGCGCCGGCGGCGGGGGGGACGGCCGCCGCCATCGCTTCCCTTCTCCGACCCCACGGGGCGGGTGCTGGCGCAGGCCCGCCCGATGCGGTGGGGAGCGGGCGCGCCTCCACCGGAGCATCGGGCGGCGGCGCGTGACTGGCCCCCGTGCTGAGCGCGCGGACTGGCCCCCGCCAGACACGGCTCTGCGCCGTGATCGACCACCGCGCCTCGATCGCCGGTGCGACCATTCGCGTCCGGACACGCACCGTCTTGAGCTGGCGGCCCGGCTGGACCACCCCGAGCGGCACCGCGTCCAGTTCCCAGAGCACTCCGCCGGTCTCATCGACCAGCATCACGTGAAGGCATGCATCCTCGAGGGGTGTCCCTGTGCCTTCGATGTCGACGGCGATCACGATCTCCCTCTCCCCGCCCTGGTCGGGAGAGTGCAACGTCGCCTCGAAGGCGTGGACCTGCATCACTGCTCCTGGATGTAGACGGGCGCCCGACCCGTCACACGGTGGGTACGGTGCAGCGCGAACCATGCGTCGGCCGCCGCCGCATCCGCGAGCGGGACGACGGAGCTCTCCTCGATCAGCAGCTCCAGGACCTGACCTGGAGATACGGACTCGGCGGGAGACTCTGCGACATCGAGGAGCCGTCCGTCCGCAGCTCGGAGCCGCACGACCGCGGAGATCTCGTCGACCGGTGCGTCCCCCTCCAGCTGGAGGCGAGCACTGCAGACCCAGGAGGCATCGCTCCCGTCGTCCGACAAGCCGAGCTTGACGTCGAGACTGTGGACCATGAGCGGCGCAGTGTCAGCGGCTCCGGCCACGGGCCCATCGAGTGTCGGGAGCGTTCCCTGGGGGGGAACCCGGCGAGCGGCTCGGCGTGCCTCGAGCGCGGCGCGCCGACTGGGGCGCTCCTGCTCCACCGCAACACCCAGCCACCGAAGCTGGTCCGCACCAAGTCCGTGTACCAGCTCTGCGACCACGCAAGCCGACAGCGCAGGGCTCGCGATGACGGTCTGCCCCTGCGGAGCATCGGCGTGGCGCAACACCACGGCGCCGTCCTGTATCCAGAGTGATCGGGGCGCGCCTGCGGCGTCCGCCAGCAGCGGCGGCTGGGCTCGCACGACCCACGCCCCATCGGGCCGCACCCGACTCAAGGCGAAGACCAGGCCCACCTGACGGCACTGCTCCCGAAAGGCGGTGTCCTCGTCACCCGATTCGCTCCGGACGACGTAGTCGAGGCCGTGCCCGTCGGGTCTCATCTCCAGACGCGGGACATCTACGCCCAGGCGGGCAGCGACAGGCACGAGGGCGTCCGAGAGCGCCTGGACCTCTGCTGGGGCAACTCGGCCCGCTGCAAAGTGGGCCTGGACCGCAACGGTGACCGACATCAACGCTCCGTGGGTGACTGGGGCAGCGCCGCGGTGGCTGCCCACGCCGAGGTTACAATGCGCGCCCGCGGAGGTGGTCGGATGCGCATCAACCGGTCGGCGATCCTGGCAATCCTGGCGCTGGGGTGTGGCGCAGGCCGCGACAGTGGCGTCGCGCCCGTCCCAGATGTGCGACGCGTCCAGACGGACGGTGGGACCTGGACGGTCAGCTACGTTCCCGACCCGGACCCCATCCCCGGAAATCAGGAATTCGCACTCGACATCACCGTGGCGGACGATGCGGGGCCCGCGTCCGGCACGACCATCGTGCTGACCGCCGACATGCCCGACCATGGACACGGGATGAACCAGACCCCTGCGCTGACCGGCAGTGATGGTGCGTTCCGCGCAGAAGGAATGCTCTTCCACATGACCGGGAGATGGCGCCTCCTCGTTGACGTGACGGGAGACGCGGGCATCGAGACCGCGGAGATGTGGATCTCGTGCTGCGAGTAGGCCTGCTTCTCGGGCTGCAGGGATGCATGGCGACCGGCCTGGAGCCGCGTCACTCCGGCGGGGCCGGCCTGGACACCGGGGAGGCCGCGCTCGACGCGATGACGCGCGCCCTGGGACCGCTGCCGTCGCTTCCCCCCGATGCGACCAACGCCTGGGCCGATGATCCGTCCGCCGCGTGGTTCGGTCGGTATCTCTTCTATGACGTGCGACTCTACGGCACAGGGACCTTCGCGTGATCAACCTGTCATGACCCCGCGCACGGATGGGGAGACGCGAAGCCGCTGTCGACTGCCGTGGAGACGACCCGACGCCACGCCCCATCGCTCTGGAACGCTGGCCACCAGCGGTGGATGTCCTGGGACGGCCGTTGCGATTCACTGTGGTGTCAGGCCACCGGCCCGATCGAGGACGAGGGAGAGATGGCGGGGAGCCGTCTCCAGGTCGCGCACGCGATCGCCACCAACCCGGACCTGCGGGAGGGATACGAGGCGGTCTTCGGCCCATTGCCCGACATGTCTGATTCCACGCGATTCCCCGCGCGGGCACGACCCATGGCCGATGACGCAACGCACGCAGACCACCTCGCGTGGGAATCGATGACCGCAGACGACCAGGCGCGCGCAACACGGGTGTTCGTCCATGTCACGAAGGCGCTGGGCGCGTTCCAACGCACAATGCGGACCGCCGAGACACCCGTCGACCGGTATGTAGCGGCCTACAAGGCCGGGGACGAGGCCGCTATGGACGCGGCCCTTTCCGCAGAGGCCCGGCAGGGACTCGGGCTCTTCATCGGCGAAGGACGCTGCCATCTCTGCCACTCCGGTGCCCTCATGAGCAACCTGGAGTTCCACTCCGTGGGGCTCGGACGACGTCCATGGCTCACCGAAGACGACCGGGGCCGGTATGACGGCATCACCGCGTTGCGGGCGCATGAGTTCAATGCCGCGAGTCCGTGGTCCGATGCGCCGGACGGCGAGGCCGCAGCACGCATCGATCGCCTGGTGCAGACGACCGAACAGCTCGGCATCTTCAAGACGCCGGGTCTCCGAGCGGTGTCGACGTCTGCCCCCTACATGCACGGCGGACACTTCGACACGCTGACCCAGGTCGTGGAGCACTACAACGAGCTCGACGAAGTCATCACCATCGGCCACGTCGAGACATTCATGGAGCCCCGGGGGTGGGACGAGGCACAGGTCGCCTCGCTTGTGGCATTTCTCGAAGCACTCGGGGCGGAACCTGCCGATCCGTCGGTGCTCGCACCGCCGGATGCGCCCCTGCCACCGTGACCCGACCTGCAGCCATCGGAGTGATTCCGTCGCGTTGTCGGATAAGGGCCCGCACCCAGAACTGCGGAGGCGCCATGAGCACCCCACTGTGGACTCCATCCGACGAACGCGTGGCCCGGAGTCACCTGACAGCCTTCCTGGAAGCCGTCGCGACGGACTGGGACCAGGACCTGCCGGACTACCCCTCCCTGCATGCGTGGTCGGTGGCGCACGCTCCGGAGTTCTGGCTGAGCTTGCGTGACTATGCCGGCGTCATCGCCGAGACATGGTCCGGGCCCGTCGTGGCCGAAACGGCCGCGGTCCCTGGCCTCCAGTGGTTCCCTGATGTGCGACTCAACTTCGCCGAGAATCTCCTTCGAGGAAGGGACCCCGATACGGAAGCGCTGGTGTTTCATGGAGAGGACCACACCGTCCGGCGCGTTTCCTTCGGAGAACTGGTCGAGGATGTGGCGCGGCTGGCGAATGCACTCAAGGCGCTCGGAGTCGTCCCGGGCGACCGGGTTGCGGGGCTCCTGCACAATGGACCCGAGGCGGTGATCGCGATGCTCGCGACGGTCGCCATTGGTGGAACATGGACGTCCTGCTCACCGGACTTCGGCGAACAGGGGGTCCTGGACCGATTCGGCCAGGTCGATCCCAAGGTGCTGTTCGCCGTCGACGGCTACCGGTACAAGGGACGACACATCGACACCCGGACAAAGCTGCGGACCGTTCGTTCTGCACTTCCCACCGTGAACCACGTCATCGTGGTTCCGTACAGCGGCGACGCCGCCATTGCGGGCGACCTGCGAGGCGGCCGCACTTGGGATGCGGTCCTCGCCGACCAGCCCGTCGCTCCGGTTCCCTACGTATCCTTGCCGTTCAATCACCCTCTCTACATCATGTACTCCTCCGGGACGACGGGTGCGCCGAAGTGCATTGTGCATGGCGCCGGCGGGACGCTGCTGCAACACCTCAAGGAACACAAGCTCCACTGCGACGTTCAGCCGGGCGACCGGGTGTTCTACTTCACGACGTGTGGATGGATGATGTGGAACTGGCTCGTGAGTGCGCTGGCCGCAGAGGCGACCCTGGTGCTCTACGACGGCAATCCCTTTCATCCTTCTCCAACGGTCCTCTTTGATCTGGCTGATGCCGAGGGCGTCACGCTGTTCGGCACATCCGCCAAGTTCATCGATGCCCTCGCGAAGAGTGGGGCGCGGCCTGCAGAGACGCATGACCTGTCGACCATCCGACTCATCACGTCGACCGGCTCGCCGCTGGTACCCGAATCATTCGATTACGTGTACGAGCACATCAAAAGAGACGTGCATCTGGCCAGTATCTCGGGCGGCACCGACATCATCGGGTGTTTCGTCCTGGGCGACCCGACCGGGGCGGTATGGCGGGGAGAGATCCAGGGGGCCGCCCTGGCAATGGATGTTGCGGTCGTGGACGACGCGGGACGCGAACTGGTCGGTGCGCCCGGCGAGCTTGTCTGTCGCAACCCATTTCCGTCGATGCCCGTCTTCTTCTGGGGTGACACCGCGGGTCACCGGTACCGCAGCGCCTATTTCGACCGATTCGACGGAGTCTGGTGCCACGGCGACTGGGCAGAGCGGACTGGACACGGCGGATTCATCATCCATGGCCGTTCCGATGCGACACTCAACCCCGGCGGGGTTCGCATCGGTACCGCCGAGATCTATCGGGTCGTCGAGCAGCGGCCTGATGTGCTCGAGGCCGTGGTGGTGGGGCAACAATGGCAGAACGACGTCCGGGTCGTACTGTTTCTGCGGCTTCCGGACGGCATCGAACTCGACGAATCCCGGATCGCCGACGTCTGCCGCCAGATACGGACCGCGTGTTCGCCGAGGCATGTCCCTGCGCGTGTGCTGGCCGTTCCCGACATTCCGCGGACTCGCTCCGGCAAGGTCTCCGAGCTCGCCGTCAAACGAACCGTACACGGGCAGCCCATCCAGAATCGCGAGGCGCTCGCGAACCCCGACTCGCTCAGGTTCTTTTCGAACCGGTCTGAACTCGACGTGTAGGCGACGCCCCCGATGCAGCGGTCCAACCGCCCGCGCGGCAACGCGTCGTCCTTGGCGGGGATTGGTGGCGCTTCGGGGTTGTGGTTGTGTTGTTGTCCCGAACGGAAGCCGCCCCCGGAGCGGTTGCTCAACGGGGGCGGCGAGGGGTTGGTCGGCGATGACCTACTCTCCC
>JAYYRS010000307.1:0-4700 GCA_036126975.1 Myxococcota bacterium | reverse complement strand
GCAACGAGAAGGATGATGACTGCGACGGCTTCATCGATGACGAAGATGACTCGGTCGATGTGTCCGACGGCACCGTCTTCTACGCGGATGCAGATGACGACGGCTACGGCGATGCCACGGTCGCCCTCACCGCCTGTGTCGCGCCTGCCGGATACCGGCTCAACAGCAACGATTGCGACGACACGTCCGCCAGCGTCAGTCCGGGTGCCCAGGAGGTCTGCAACGACATCGACGACGATTGCGACGAACTGGTAGACGACCTCGATGACAGCATCGACCTCTCGACCGCCCGGGAATGGTACGCGGATGTCGATGGCGACGGCTATGGCGACCCCGCTGGCGTCTTCACCTCCTGCGCCTCGCCGAGTGGCTACGTCGACACTGCCACGGACTGCGATGACGGCGACGCCACCATCAACCCCGCAGGCCAGGAGGTATGCGACCCCGACGATGTCGACGAGGACTGCGATGGACTGGCCGACAACGCAGACGACAGCGCGGATGCGGCCGCGACGGGCACCGTGTACTACCCCGACACCGACGGCGATGGCTTTGGCGACGAAACCGACCCTGGCTCCGCATACTGCGATGATCCATCGACGAGCAGCGAGACATGGCTGACCGAACGCACCGACTGCAATGACAGCGACGCCGCGATCCATCCGGCCGCCACCGAGGTGTGCGACGCGGCAAATGTCGATGAAGACTGTGACGGTCTCGCAGACGATGCCGATGACAGCGTGGATACGGCCGCGACCGGAACCCTCTACTACCCCGACGCGGACGAGGATGGCTACGGAGACGAGAGCGACGCCGGAACCGCCTTCTGCGACAACCCATCCACCAGCGGCGACATCCGGGTCACCGACAACACGGACTGTGACGACAGCGCCGGCACCGTCAACCCAGCGGCCACAGAGGTCTGCGATGCCGCAGACGTCGATGAGGACTGCGATGGCACGGCCGATGACGCGGACAGCAGCGTCGCGGTCAGCACCGGTGCCTTGTGGTATCCGGACGCTGATGCCGACGGCTACGGCGATGCCGACGACAGTGGGACGCTGTACTGCGACGACCCATCCACGAGCACGGAAACCTGGCTCGCGGACAACACCGACTGCGATGACGGCACCGACCGGGTGAGTCCTGGTGCTGCGGAGGTGTGCGACGGTGTCGACAACGACTGCGATCCGGCGACCCCGGAAGATGGGATGGCCGCGCTCGACGATGGCTCCGGCGGGTGGACCGACGTGACCACTTCCCTCGCCGGCAGCATGAGCAGTCCCGCTGCGGGTCCGCTGAGCAGCACCGGCACCCTCTACGTCTGCGACGGCACCTGGTACTGGAACATGGATCTGCGCTCGCCCGACCTCACGGTCATCGGCGTCAATGGCTCCGGAAGCACCGTCCTCGATGGCTCTGCCGCCGACACGGTGCTGACGGTGCGTCCGGGTGCGGGCGTCCGCCTACGCGGCGTGACCGTGAAGAACGGCGCGTCCGCCGGCGACGGTGGCGGCGTCCGGGTCGAGGGAGGAACCCTCATCGCCGATGACGTCGTGCTGGAGGACAACGATGCCTTGACGCGGGGCGGCGCCATCTCCGTGGACGCGAGCGGTGAAGCGCGCCTGTCCGATTGCCAGCTCCGGAACAACACGGCGGACCGAGGGGCCGGTGGATTCACGAACGACCGTGGGTACCTGGAGCTCGATGGCTGCACCGTGGACGGCAATGTTGCCGCGTCATGGGGGGGCGGACTCGAGGTGTACGATGACACCGAACTGGTGGTCATCGACTCGACGATCTCGGACAACGAGGCCGCCGACTACGGCGGCGGCATCGAGTGCAACGAAGGCGGGATCATCAGCGTCTCCGATGCCAGCATCAGCGACAACCTCGCGCTGGGAGCCGACGGGGGCGGCATCGACCTCTAAGGCTGCGATCTGACCATCACGGACGCACTGGTGGACGGCAACGCGAGCGCATCGGGCGGGGGCGGCATCTACATCGACCTCGAATCGAGTGTCATCGCGGACCGCATCGAGCTCGGCGGGAACACGGCATCGTCCGGAGGCGCCATCTCCGTGGCGGGCGGCCTCGAGATCCTCGACTCCGACATCTATGCGAATTCGGCAGCCAGCCGGGGCGGCGGCGTCTACGTCGACCATTCCGGTGCGGACATCAACTTCTCCGCCGTGGATTTCTCGGGGAACGCTCCCGGTGATGTCTACAGCGCAGACATCGCGGCTGCCTCGGGCTGGGGCCTCGGCGCAACGTTCACGTGTGACGCCTCCGGCTGCTATTGACCCCGGGTCCGGGCGAGGCAGGGACAGCGGGGTAGACTGCCGCCATGCAGCTTCCCCGAATCCTGGGCGTGGGCACCGCCCATCCCCCGACTCGATACTCCCAAGAGGAGATCCTGGCGATGTATCGGGTGCCCGATGCACGGGTCGCTTCCATGTTCCGGGCACCGCATGTCCGGACGCGTCACCTCATCCTGCCCACGCCCGACGAGGAGGGGATCCCGCGCGAGACCATGGGCGAGCTGTTGGGCAAGCACCGACACGGTGCACTCCAGATGGGGCGCGACGCCGTCGCGCGCTGCCTTGACCCACTGGGCCTCTGCCCCGCCGACGTCGACTATCTGTGTGTCGTCTCCAGCACCGGTTTCATGCTGCCAGGGCTTACGGCGATGTTCATCAAGCACCTCGGGTTCCGGATCGACTGCAGCCGGACCGATGTCGTGGGGATGGGCTGCAACGCAGGCCTGAACGGACTCAATCCCGCATCCGCCTGGGCCGCCGCCAACCCAGGGAGACTCGCCCTGATGGTCTGCTGCGAGGTCAACAGCGCGCTCTACGTCTACGACGACGACCTCACGACGGGCGTGGTGAACTCGCTCTTCGGTGACGGCACGGCAGCCGTCGCCCTTCGCGCGGACGCCCAGGACGAACCCGCGTTCGCACCTCGCATCCTCGGGTTCCACAGTCACATCATCCCCGAGACATGGGACGCGATGCACTACGCCTGGGACGAGGCCAAGGGCCGGTTCAGCTTCCGGCTTGCACGCGACGTACCCTACGTTCTCGGCGAACATGCCCACATCCCCGTCACGGCCCTGCTCGATGCGCATGGTCTCAAGCGACGCCATGTCAAGCACTGGCTGGTGCACTCGGGCGGCCGGAAGGTCATCGACGCCATCAAATACACTGTGGGGATCCGTGAGCATGACGTGCGCCACACCATCGATGTACTCCGCGAGTGCGGGAACCTCGGCAGCGGGAGCTTCCTCTTTGCCTATGAGCGACTCATGGCGGAAGGGGCGGTTCGCCGAGGCGACTACGGCGTGATGATGACCATGGGCCCCGGCTCCACCATCGAGACCGCCCTGCTGCGTTGGTAGCAGGCGAGAAACAGGAGGCCCCATGCGGGCATTCGAGACCCTGAGCTATGACGAAGACGGCGCCCTCGCGACCGTCACGCTGCAGCAGCCTCGCATCGACATGCGGATGGTCCGGGAACTCACCGCGGTGTGCGACCACCTGGAGGACGACTCCGGGTCGCGCATCGTGGTCTTCCGCGCTGCGGGAGAAGACTTCCTTCTCGGAATCGACTTCAAGGAGTTCCGAGACGCGAAGGTGATGGACATCCACGGCTTCAACAAATGGGAGAAGCTGTGTGTGCGGATCGAACGCCTGCCCAAGGCCACCATCGCTGCCCTGCACGGGCGGGTGGTGGGAGGCGGTGTGCAACTCGCCCTGGTGTGCGACAGCCGCATCGCTGCATCCGGGACGACTCTGCAGCTCGATGAGGTCCACCATGGCTTCCTCCCCGGCATGGCGACCTTCCGCCTCGCCAAGTACGTCGGGCTCGGGAGGGCGAAGCGCATCATCATGCAGTGCCCCGAGCTGGGCGTACCGGATGCCATCGAGCTTGGAATCGTCGACATCGGAGTCGACGACCTTGACCAGGGAATTGCCGCAGAGGTTGCCCGTTTCGGGCCGACCCATGCCGTGAGCATCCAGCTCGCTCGCCGCCTGCTCAACGAGTCGTACGGGACGGCCTTCGAGCTGGCGATCGGCAACTTCCTCGCCGCCCAGCACCGTGCCATCACCCAGTCCGCCTTCCTGGACGCGCTGCAGACGGACGAGGACGGCCGCGCGTGAGCATCGCCGAAGCCGCCCGCAAGGTCCGACCCCTGGAGATCCCGCCTGAGGTCATGGCCGCCATCCATCCGCTCGTGTTCCACGACGCCGAGGCCGTTGCGCGGCTCCACCACGCCGCGATGGGCAACTCGACCTGGGCGCGTCTCGGCGTCCGATTCCTCACGGCGCTCTACCAGAATCTGGTCAACACGCCGCACTTCATCGGATTCGTGTACCGAGAAGATGGCCGGGTCCGCGGATTCATCGCCGGCAGCACCGATCCGGATCGGATGATGAACCGCGTGTTCCGCAAGGCATGGTTCCTCCTGGCGCCCGCCGCGTTGCCGCGCGGTCTCCGCCCTTCGACCCTCAAGAAGCTTCTGCAGACGCCCCGCTACAAGGAGGTCAGCAGCGCGGTCGACCTGCCCGCGACGGCGCGCGCCGAATCCCTGTTCTGCAGCTTCGAGCCGGGTCTGCGCGGCAAGCGGGTGGCCGGCGCCATCAACAAGGTCCTCTTCGATGACCTGCTGAGTCGTGGCCACCGCTACGTGAAGATCA
>JAYYRS010000306.1:0-10777 GCA_036126975.1 Myxococcota bacterium | reverse complement strand
CGATCCGGCGGACGAGTGCTGTGTCGCCGCGGAGGCGCACCAGCTCGGTGGTGTTCATCCGCTCGAGGCAGCCCCAGATCGTGGCATCGCTGACCCACAACCATGAGTCGAGCTCTGCGAGGAGCTCTTCATACGCACTCGCGGTGTCGCCCGTCCCCGTTCCCTTGAGGATCGCGAGGGCGCGGTCCTGCTCACTGCCGCTGTCGAGGTAGCCGAGCACGCGCCCGAGCTGCGTCGGGTCGTTGAGGATCGCCGCCCGTTCCTGCGGGGATGCCGCGGTCAAGGCGGCGTAGATGCTCTTCTCGTCGGTGTTGGAGAAGCCCCAGGTCCGGTTCGCGCCGGCCTCGTCGATCTTGTCCATGGTCGTGCGCTGGCCCCCCGTGCGCAGCGTGTTGAGGACCTGCTCGTATTCGCGCGCGGAGAGCTCCCCACGGAGCCAGTCCACCACGGGCATCAGCGGAGCGGGCTCCCCGGCCTGGACGTCGAGGTCTGGGAAACCGCCTCCCCGGCCCGCCACCCATGCATCGACGTCCGAGATCATGCCGTCCTCGTCGTCGTTGAACCAGCCCTTGCGTGCCCGCAGGCGGGTCATCAACGTCGCGACCGCGTTGCCGAGCTCGGCCTCCTCCTGGCGGATGTGTTCGAAGAGCGCCGCGCGGGCGGCAGCCGACAGCCCACTGTGGTTCATGAGCGGTCGCAGCACGATCATGCAGCGCTCGCGGACCGCGCCCGAGGTGTCGTTCTGGATGTAGAACATGGCGACCGGGTTGTTCGCGAGCGCGAGACGCTCGTCGAGCGAAGCGGCCTCCAGGATCTGGTAGAGCTTGTCTTCGTCCGTGCCGATGATGTCCCAGGTCACGGCCTGCACGCGGCTGGCGATGTCGGCTTTTCCGTACCGCGCATAGGCCAGCCCGTGGGTCAGGTCGGTGATGTTGAGGTGCGCCCGCATGTCAGCCTGGACGCTCCGGCCGAAGAACGCACTGTAGGCGTCCTTCACCGCCTGGTTGTCTCCCCCGAGGAGGCTGTAGATCTGCCGCATGTTGCAGCCGCGGATCGCGGCGCCGAGCTGCTGGGCCCGCTGCTCCGGGGTCGCGTCGAGGTCGGACTGGGCTCGGTTCGGGTCGTCGACCTCTGCAGTGGGCCGGGCGTAGGTGAGTGCGCCGGCGTCCTCGTCCCGGTGGATCGCGCCCGCCCCGGTGAGCCCGCCCAGCTGCGACCGGTCGACGGCCGCCCCCTGCTGGACGTCCTTCGCGACCCCCTTGGCGGCGCGCTCGTGCCGCTGCCCCGGCTCGCTCGTCCCGGCGCCGCCCCCCGGCCCGCCGGCGGACTGCCGTGCCTGGACGACGTGCGCCACCTCCTCGACGAGCGAGGTCTGGTCGGCGTTGGGTCCCATCGCGATGGTCTTGCCATCCGTGGCGGCCTTGGCCCCCAGCTCCCCGAGCGCGGCGCCATCGCCCCAATGGACCCGGACATCGGAAAGGTCTTCGCCGAAGAGGGTGGAGAGCTTCTCGGCGTCGGGCTGGGGACGCCCTGCACCCTGCGTCGCGGCGTCGAAGCGGTCGCGGGCGCCCGCGCCGGATGCCCGCTTCTGGAGGGCCTCGTTTCCGACCCCCTCCTGCCGGGAGGGCGCCTGTGCGGTCCGGGGAGATGCGCCTTCGGCCGAGGCCGGCGTCTTGGACTCCGAGGACTGGCTGCGGATCTGCTTTTTCGCCATGGCGCGTTCCCCGTGGGTCGGCCGTCGAGCGCGCCACGCGAGCGCACCGGTCTGCCGATGCCGAGGGTATCAGCTGGAGCCTCGACCCGATCGGACATGAAACCGAGGCGGAATCCCCAGCGGGTCGGGGTCCCCGGCTACTGCGCGTCGGGGAGGATCTCGACCGTCCCCTGGCTCCCGTCGAGCCGGATCCGTGTCCCCTCCGCCAGCGTGGTGGCGCCGGCAGCGCCGACCACCGCAGGGATCCCGTACTCACGGGCGACCACCGCGCCATGGGAGAGCGGGCTCCCGATCTCGGTCACGATGCCGCCGGCCACGGCGAACCAGGGCGACCAGCCCACATCGGTGGTCCGGGCGACCAGGATGTCTCCCGGTTGGAGTCGCTGGGCGTCCTCCAGGTGATGCGCCACCACCACGCGTCCCTCCACGACGCCGCGACTGACCGGGATGCCCGTGAGGTCGCCCTCTGGACCGGGGTCGTCCGCTGTCGGGGTGGGAGGGCCGACGCTGATGACCGGGAAGGACAGGGTCCAGAGCCGCGCGAGCTGTTCCCGTCGGGACCGTGCATGTCCGTGATCGGCACTTCCTGCGACGACCCGGGCGAGCTCCCGGTGCGTGTAGAAATAGACGAGGTCCGGGTCTGGCAGCAGGCCCGCCTCGGCGAGCCGCCGTCCGAGTCTCCGGTAGCCCTGCTTGAGCTGATCCTGCACCCGGATGAGGTGGGACTTGCAGGCCTCCCGGACCACGACGCCCCGTCGCGCCCGCGGCAGCACGAACCGCAGACCGAGACCCTGGGGCTTCGTCCGCTTGCTCGATGGGGCCCGTGTCGGAGCAGGACTCCCCGCGACCGCCTGCAGCAGCGGGACCCATGCGCCCGGGTCATCCCGCCAGGCGCGCGTCCGCAGCTCCGCCTCGCGGACGCAGCGGTGCCCGTGGCGGTCCAGAAATGCCGCGACTGCCGTGGGAACGGTGTCCTGGAGCCAGCGGACCGCCTCCTGCAGCGGGAGGGTCGAGAACCGGGCGGAGTCGGGTCGGGCGCGCAGCTGCGCGCCGAGTGACTGCAGTGCGGTGACCGCATCGGCACTCTCGACCCCCTCGATGTCGCTCAACAGGTCCGCAATGAGGGACAGATCCTCTGCAGTCGGCGTCTCTCCCCGCCCTGTGACGATGCCGGTGAGCGCGCCCAGCCACGTCCCGGACGAGACCGATGCGGCATAGTGGTGGCCATAGGCGCGCACCAGCGGTGCCTGGGCCTCTTCCAGGGCGCGGTACAGCCCCTCGATGGTGCCATCGTCGTGGACGCGGAACGCCGCAGCCATCGTCTCGAGCGCCCGCACGCGGGACGGCACCTGCCACAGATAGCGGGCCAGCCGGTGCAGGTTGAGCACCCGCCGCCACCACGGCTGACAGGTTCCAACCGTGCTCTCGGGCACCGGCCTGCCGACGACCGCGAGATCCACGTCGCGCTTCGTGGCCCCCACCGAAGCGTGCACCGTCCGATACAGGGCATCGAGCCGGATGAAGAGGTGCTGGTAGCTGGGGTAGATGTACTGGGGCGCGTCCACCCGCGAGGGCTGGGCGCCGATGCGGACCATGTAGTCCTGCATTCCCTGGTCGACGGCATGTCCGAATACGCTGCAGGTCAACGGAGTGACGGGGCCCGGCATCATCTCCGACACGTTGGCGGTGGTGTAGACGGCCCCGGGGCGGCCATCGATGTCATCGAGCTCGTTGGGGTGGACGGCCGGCAGGGCCGTCACGGGGCGGCCCTGGAGGAACCAGACCGCGCCGGAGCGGTCCACGGCGAATTCGATGTCGACCGGGCAGCCGAGCTCGCGGGCGAGCTGTCGTGCGCCGTCGAGCAGGGCCTCCTCCTGTGCGAACCCCTCCCCCTCCAGCCTGCGTCCCCACCGGTCGTAGACAGTGCGGCGGCCCTGGACCGCACCGGACACGAGGTCTTCCCCGAGACCGTCTACGACCTCGAGGATCCAGCGATCGCGTCGTCCACTGACGGGGTCCGCGGTGAAGAGCACCCCTGCCTGTGCGGGCTCGACCATCCGCTGGACCACGACCGCGATGCTGGTGTCGGCACCGGGACGTGCGGCGGTGTAGCGCTGCACCCGCGTGGCCTCCGCGGATGCTACGCAGGCCTGGATCCCGGCCCGGATCTCATCGGGTCCCAGGCAGTTCAGGGATGTGTGGAACTGGCCCGCAAATGAGTGCTCGGAACCGTCCTCATCCATGGCGGAGGAGCGGACCGCGTACCGTACGCCGTGTTCGAGATGGCCCTCCAGCGGGAGCTCGACGACATCAGGGCCGATCAACACGAAACCGGCGGGCACGCGCAGCCCCAGGCGCATCAACCGGGCGAGGCCGGCCGCCTTGCCGCCGGCGTCGGGTCGCTCGGCCGCGGCGAGCGGGACCACCTCAGCCATGCGCCGGATTCCATCCGAACTCGCAGATCCCCACGGCCGGCACCCCATCCACCGTGGAGCGCGCGATGGCCTCGCGAATGCAGTAGGCGCCCTGGTCCATGTCGAACGCAAAGATGCCCTCGACCTCGACGTCGACCACGTGGCGGGTGCCGTCGGTGCAGGTGATCTCGAAGGTGAACCGATCCGGAACCACCCCCGACGGGGCGATGGCATCGAAGTCCGTCACCGCGGAGACGGCCTGGGGTTCGCCGTCGATGTAGAAGCCGGCGGTCAAGGGCCCGATGAAGTCGTATCGGATGCACGCGGCAGTGAAGGCCACCCCGTCCTCGCGTACACCGGAGAACCAGAGATGCTGGCGCCAGGTGTTCCACTGGCGTCGGCCGAAGCTGTGGTCGCGCACGCTGCGGAGGTCGACGGAATGGGTCTCTCCGTCGAGCTGGACGGTGCCGCGGACGCGCCCGACCTGCTCGTAGTGGACGGTGCGGATCTCCCCGAGCTTGTCGAAGAACCCACGGTTCCATGGACGAGCGGCGATGGCCTGGGCGGTCACTGCCGGGTCGACGCCGTCCGAGAAGTCGATCAGCGGCCCGTTTCCCTCGAAGGTGAGGTCGACCACCGAATCGATGGCGACGCCCGCGGACAGGAGCGGTCCCGCGTAGCGCACGTGCAGGGTCCGGCCGGGGTCCGCGACCGTCCACTCGAGCCCTCCCGCGCGCCATCCCCCTTCCTGGGGATGGTCCTGGACCGGTATGTGCGCGATCGGACGTCCGGGGATCCGCACGGAGAGCCACACCTCTGACGGCGCGTCGGTGCGGACGGAGAGGCGGGTGACCAGGGCCGTGCCGTCCTCGCCGCGTCCGAACAGGTAGGAGCTGTCGTTGAAGCCCGGCTGGTCGGAGCGATGCAGGACTTCGAGCGCCGCGGGGGTGGCCGGGTGCTTGCGCCGCGAGCGGACGAGGGCGCTCGCCAGGGCCTGCTTCCAGAATGGGGCTGCGTTCATGGCGGCATGACACCACGACGCCGGCCCGAGGAAAAGGGCACGGCGCGGGGTCGGCTGGGATGGGTCTGCGTCTCGCGCAGGTCCGGCCGGGCGGCAGCGCGCATCAGCGCCGGGGCAGAAGCATGGGGGGCGGCGCGTAGAAGGCCAGCGCACCGGACGCCGCGAGTGCCGTGTCCGCCGCGCCGCATCGCGCCAGCTCGTCCCGGACATGCAGGCGGGCCTTCTCGAGCCGTCTCATCGAGCGGGCGACAAAGGGTCCGTGCCCAAGGTCCAGCTCGAACGTCCGATCCCCGCGGGCAGCGGCCTCGATGCTCGCCTGCGCGAACCGCTGGTAGTGATCCCGAGCGTGGGAGAAGAGCGGCTGGAGCGACCCGGGCAGCGCGTCGCCTTCGAGCCACGCGCCATCGTTGTCTGCTGTCCAGACCCGGTCGACATAGGCCTCCAGCGCGGCGGCCCGCGTGCCCAGCCATGACCGCGGCTCGGGGTCCCGGAGGAAGTGGGCCACGAAGGTTCCCACCACGATGAAGTCAGCCAGGCATGCGCGCCCGCCGAGCAGGAAGGGGTGGTGGCGGAAGTGCACCCCCAGCAGGTCAACGATGCGGTCGAAATCGGCCTTGATGGCCGCTGCCTGGTCCGGTCCGGCCCCCTGGACCTCGCAGGCGGACGCGCCGAAGGTGTCCACCATGGTCTGACCGAAGCCTGCAAACTCGGACCGCTGCGCCGCTGTCAGGGGCACGTCCTGGGACTGGTCGAGGATCAGGTTGGCCGCGAACCCCCGCCCGGCCGAGGCCACGTCGCGCGGATGGCACCAGCGCGCGTGCAGGGCATGGCGGGGGAACCAGTGGTTGAAGAAGTCCTCCAGCACGAAGCAGGCGCCTCGTTGCGCCGGGGTCGTCGGGATCACCGGGACGGCGCGGAAGCGCGCGTCGAGCATGGGTCCCAGCGCGATGGTGTCGTGGAGCAGCCAGCCGTCCGGGGTCTCGAGCAGCGGGATGAACCGCGTCTGGGCGCGCGTCTCGAGTTCGGGGCCACGCTCGAGCGTCTTGAACCGCCAGCGATGGGGGACGGCCTGGTACCGCAGCTGGGCCTCCAGCTTGCGGGTGAACATGCTCAGCTCGGACCCGATGAGGGTGTAGGTGCCGCGGTAGATGGCTGCCTCCGCTCGCTTCTGGGGGCGCTCCGGGGTCCACGCCCGGCCGGGGGTCGCGGGGTTCGCGCGAGGAGAGGCTACCGGCTGCCTCCCGTCGCGACCAGCCACCAGCTCCGGAGCGCACCGTGCGCGGCCCTACGAACCCGGTGGTCAGTCCTGGATGCAGCGCACGTAGAACCCGAATCCCTTCAGCCGGAGGTCACGGTTGCTGCCCGAGAAGCCTGTATTGAACAGCCTCGAGACAGCCTCGTCCGAGGAATGATCCGTGGAGGTCCAGTAGAGAACCCGATCGTAGTCGTAGTTGCAGCTGCTGCCCCCCGTGCCGAAACCGCCCGTTTGCCAGTCGAATCCATACGGGCCGGCCGAGGAGAGGGCGTCGCCGATGGTCGTCTCGTTCCAGCCGATGTACCCCGGGTCGGTCAGCGTCGGCTCGATGTGGGTCTCGAGGGTGAACCAGTCCGCATCGGACGGCACATGCCAGCCGTCGGGGCAGATCCCCTGGGCGCCGTCTGCGGTCGAGCCGTTCATCACCGTCGACCAGTCGTACATGCCGCCGTAGAGGCTGCAGTCGCAGCACCACCGCGAGATGGCCGCCCCGCTGGCGTCGTGGGTGGCCTTCAGGTTGCTGGCCATCCAGCACTGGGTGCCGATCTCCACGGTGGGGTAGCTGTGGCCGTCTACGTCAACGAGCGGGTCACCGCAGTCCGACTCTGCGACCACCACGCGGGCGCTGGCGGAGACCGCAGCCATGCCGTCGCTGGCCGTCGCGGTGCAGGTCCACGCCTCTCCGGGCACCGTCGCGGAGGATGGGACGGTGTCTCCGGTCTCTGCCGCGCCCAGGCTGCTGCTCCACGCATAGGTGGTGGTGATCGCCTGGCCGTCCGCGTCCGTGGAGCCGCTGGCGGAGCACACGAGGTCGTCGACCGCGACCGTCGGGCTGGCCGGCGCGATCGCCACGGTGGGTTCCGTGGGGGCGCGATTGTCGAGGACGACCACGACTCCGACGGAGTCGCTGCCACCATGGCTGTCGTCCACCTGGGCCTGGCACACGACCGGGTCCAGCGGTTGGGCTGCGGTCGTGTCGAGGTCCAGCACCGCGCCCGTGCCCACGTCCGAGCCCGAGACCAGCCAGGAGAAGGTCGCGGCGAGACCGTCTTCATCCGGGTCGGTCACCGAGGCCGTGCAGGTAATGCGGCTGTCGTTGAACACCAAAGTGCCCGGTGCGATCGCGACGTCGTGCAGCTGCGGCGGTGTGTTCTCCACGCTCACGCTGGCCGCGGAGGTGATGGCCTCGCCGTCCGCGCCCACGGCGGTGGCCGTGCAGTCGACGCGGTCGCCCACGTCGGTGTCGGCGGCGCGCACCGTGTAGGTGTCGCCTGTGGCGACGGGCAGGGCCGCCACCGTCCAGTCATAGCGGGGCGTGAGGGCCGCGCCGTCGGTGTCGGCGGCCGCGGCAGCGCAGGTCAGCACCGTGCCGGTCACCACGCCCGCAGCAGGCGAAATGGCCGCCTCGAGGGAGAACGCCGGGGCGCCGCCAGCAGGCGCGTCCTTCTGGGTGACGAGGACGTCCCCACCACACGACCAGGCGAGGAGCACGGTGAACGGCATCGGGCCGGCGTGTGTGGGCATCTCCCCTCCTGGTCCGCCGGGTGCGCTGGGCCCGTCTCTGGGGCGGCCCAGGATACCGCAGGCGCCGCGCCCCGGCGGTCCGACGCGGTCGCAGAGCGGCCCCCGCGCACGCAAGGGTGCGCGGGGGCCGTCTTGGCTCGCCGCCCGGTTGCCGGAGCGGTCGCTCGGGCTCCGCTCCCCGCGCGACCAGGGCCGCGGGGGAGGGGGCCGGAGGCGCCATCAGTACTCGCGGACGGTGACCTCCTGACCAAGGCTGAAGGACGTCGCCGTAAAGTCGAACTCCGCGGTGTCCCCCGCCGCCAGGGTGCCGGAGTACGAGTTCTGGTAACCGTAGCTCACGACGTCGCCGAAGCCGGCGTCGACAGAGGGGCCCAGCCCGGAGGTGTAGTACTGCTCGAGGTCGCCGGACGTGCACGTGCTGCCCGCTACCAGGGCATAGTAGGTGCCCGCGGTGGTGGTGAAGCCGATGCTTCCGCTGCTGACGTAGATCGCCGACGACGGCACGCTCCGACCGGTGTTGGCCCACTCCACGGTCCAGCCGGACGCGGTGAGGCTGCTGTTGCTCATCAGGTAGAAGTCCGCCTGGCAGGCCGCGGCGTCGGCCAGATAGACCGAGAAGCTGTCCAGCCACGTGTCGGCGTCCGCCAGGATGATGTTGCCGCTGAAGTAGTCCGAGTCCGTGAAGTCCTGGTCGATGTCTCCGAGCGTGTAGGTCTCCAGCGTGCCGCAGATCCCGTCGATGCAGTCGAAGGTCTCGTCGTCGCCGAAGTCCAGGGAGGTCCCGGAGTTGTCGACGACGCTCTCCGGGCTGTTCTCGCTGCCGGACGTGCCAAAGTCGCAGGTGTCGAAGCTGATGTCGGCCTCGCCGCTGATGGCGACACCACCACCCGTGCCTGCCACGTTGCCGGTGAACCCCGCGCTGGTGCTCGTGGACCCCACGCAGTCCACCGTCACGCCGCCCGCGGTGTCTTCCGCAAAGAGCGCGCCGCCGCCGGTCGTACTGGCGGTGTTGTCGGAGACCTCGACCTCGTCGAGAGACACCGTCACGGGGCCGCTGTAGTCGTAGACCATGATCCCCCCGCCGTTCTCGGCGGTGTTGTCGGTGACCACGCTGTCGGTGACCACCACGCTGCCGTTGCTCACGTAGAGGCCGCCTGCAAAGGCTGCCGTGTTGGTCGAGATGACGACGTCGTCCAGGACGAGGTCACAGCCGCTGGACGCCACGCCACCACCCACGCCGACGGACGCTTCGTTGCCCACGAGGTCGACCGTCGTGGCGGTGAGGCTGGTGGCGCCAGACGCCGTGCAGTCGATGCCGCCGCCGTTGCTGTCGGGGAAGAAGTCCGCAACGGCGTTGCCGCTGCCCTGACCGTTCTCGATGCTGAGGCCCTCGAGGGACACGGTGATGCCGTCGGTGTCGATCTGGATGACCGATGCGGAGCCCGAGCCGTCGAGCACCACGTCGGTCGGCACGCCGCTGGGGTTGACGATGTCGACGTTGGCAGCGACGTCGAGGTTCACGGTCCACGTGCCTTCGCAGACCGCAAGCTCGCCGTCGCTCCCGAGGGCCACCGAACCGGTCAGCGTGGTCGTGTAGTCCGTGACCGTGCCGGCGGTGTCGGTGAAGGTCGCGAGGCCGGCTTCACCCGTGCTGCTGTCGCAGTCGGTGTCCTCGCCGTCGCAGATCTCGGTCGCGCCGGGGTTGATGCCCGCGTTGGTGTCATCGCAGTCGGTGTTGTCCGCCACCATGCCCGACGGCAGGTCGCAGTAGGAGATGCCAATGGCCTCGGTGTCTCCATACCCGTCGCTGTCCGCGTCGGTGTAGCCCATGATGGTCGTGGACAGGTCGACGCCCGCGTCCGCGTCGTCGGCAGCGCCCGAGCAGTCCTCGTCGGCGTCGTCCTCGTCACAGACCTCGGTCTCGCCGGGGTTGATGCCCGCGTTGGTGTCGTCGCAGTCGGTGTTGTCCGCCACCATCCCATCGGGCAGGTCGCAGTACAGGGTGCCGCCGTCGTTCAGGTCACCATAGCCATCGGCGTCGGCGTCCACGTAGCCGGTGGCGGTCTGCGTCGACGTGTCGAGGCTCTCGTCTGCATCATCAATGTCGCCGTCGCAGTCCTCGTCGGTGTCATCCTCGTCGCAGACCTCGGTCGCGTCGGGGTTGACCGCGGCATCCGTGTCGTCGCAATCGCCACCATCCGCAACGGCGTCGGCGGGCATCTCGCAGGCCTGGAACACCCCGTCGTCCTGTCCGAAGCCGTCGGCATCCGCGTCCGGATACCAGTCGCCGCCCGTGGTCAGGTCGACGTCGTCATCCCCGTCGTCGATCAGTTCGTCGCAGTCGTTGTCGATGCCATCACAGACCTCGACGGCGTCCGGGTTGATCGCGGCATCTGCATCGTCGCAGTCCTCGTCGGCGGTGAAGCCGTCTCCGTCGGCATCGGTGTCCGCGTCGTCGTCCTTGCCTCCGGCGTCGCACGCCACGAGGGAGAGGGAGAGGGAGAGGGAGAGGGCGGGAAGGAGGAGTGCAGCTGCACGCATGTCGGTTCCTGGTTTGGGACCTGTCGGGTCCATCAGTCGGAGAAGAGTGGACGTCGCACCCCGGCTATCGTGGGCGCGCGGCCACACGGCATCCGGCAGGGGACGCGGGGGCGTAGCGCGTGCAGACGGGTCCGGCCACGCTGGAGACGGCACGCGACAGCGCAGCCGTGGCCGGTACGAGGTCCGTCGGCGGAACCGCTGGGGAGCGCTCGCGTTGGGGTCCAGCCGCCTCCCGGCGGGTCACACCGCCTGATGCGGGGCTGTCAGGCGTCGTCGAGCAAGGCCATCAGCTGGTTTCCGTCACCGTA
>JAYYRS010000305.1:0-3437 GCA_036126975.1 Myxococcota bacterium | reverse complement strand
TGTTCTACCTCGCATGGGCCAGCAACTACGCCAAGATGTTCTGGGTGGCGCTCCGCTACTTCAAGAATGGCGAGCTGACCTGGTTCAAGGTCCGACAGTACGGGAGCCTCACCAAGATGATCTCGCAGTAGACTGCAGGTCCGATAGAGGGAGGGCGGCGCGCGCCGTGTGCGCGCCGGCAGGCGCTCGACTGTGGCGAGTACACCAGCGGAGGTACGGTGGGCATCCTCAACCGGGTGAAAAGCCGCGTGAAAGGCGGAATCAAGAAGGTCGTGGGCGGTGCGCGGGCCGTGCACGAAGAAGCGAAGTACCCCGGCAGGCCCGCGAGCAGACATGCCACCGAGAGTCCTCTCTGGCAGGACCCTGATGTCAGCCGGAAGCTCTCGGCGGCCGCCGCCGCACCCCCGCGCGCTCCGGAGGCGGTGGCGCCGGCGCCGAGCGCCGCCGACCCGGGCGGTGCGCCAACCCCCACCGACCGGAAAGATCGCAACGATGAGCCCTTCTGGTTCATGGATGGGGGAGGGGACCTCGAGGGATGGGACCAGACCAACCCCAGCGAAGAGTGGCGAAAGCGTCATGGGGTCGAGGATGGCAACGAGTAGCGGGCGGCGGTTTGCGCGGGAGTCCTCCGGGCGTCGGGGCTGACAGGCCATGTGGAGTGCTTTGTTCTTTGGCCTGGTCGGGCCGGCGCTCGCGGTTGACTGCCCGGATGGGACCGGGCCGGTTCGGACCGTGCTCCTCGGCGGCCTCGTCGAGGATGGTTGCGCGACCATGGCGGGAGTGCCGCACGGTCCGAGCGAGGTGCGCGCCACGGACGGAACGCTGCGAGCGCGGGGTGCGTGGAAGGACGGTGCCCGAGACGGACCCTGGCGCCACTATGACGACGCGGGACGGAGTCGGGAGGTCGGTTCGTACGCCGGAGGTGCCCGGACGGGAACCTGGACGACCCTGTCAGCAGCTGGCTCCCCTGTGGCGACGGTCTTTCACGCCGAACTCGGGGGCTCGGCGATGGGACAGGGGAGCCCCGACCCGCGCATTCGCTGGATGACGGCGCGCCCGGCACGGGTAACGGGTGCAGACGGACCGCAGCAGACCGCATCGATCGGGGCCGCGGGTACCCGGCAGCCGCGCGTCTCGGTGTGGGGAGCACTCGCTCTGCGCTCCGACGCGGCCGGCGTGTCGGCCATCGCGCTCGCGGATGGCGCCACACGCTTTTCAGTCGCGCCACCCGATGGCCTCCGCGCGCACCCCATCGGCTCCCGACGATTCCTCGCCGCCGTGACGGGGACGGGGATGGCGCTCGTCGTGGACCCTGATGCAGGACACACGGTCCGCATCCGCACAGCGGCGGGGGCCACCCACGTCGCTGCGGTGGATCAGGACACCGTATGGGTGCGAGATGGTGTGGGTCGGCTTGCGGCGTGGTCGTGGCTGGACGGCAGCGTGCGCTGGCAGACGCGCCGGAGCTTTGGGAGCGTTCCGCCGATCTACGTGGCAGGTGCGGTGCTCGCGTCGCGCGGCCGCGAAGTGAGCGCGACGGACGCGAAGACCGGCCGCCGGCGCTGGCAGGCTCGGCTGGACTCCGAGGTGCTCTCCGTCGTGGCGGGCCGGGAAGACACCGTCCTCGTCGGCACGGCCAGCGGTACGGTGGAGCGATTCGCGGGCGGGGATGGGACCCCGCTGGAGACACTGGCGCAGCCCGCGGGCCAGATCCTTCCGGGCACGCTGCACGACCTCCCGTCGGGTGTGCTCATCCGGGGTGCGGACGCAGTGGGGTGGCTGGGGGGGGAAACAGCGGATGGGTTCGGTACACCTCCGGACATGGCGGACGGTCTGGCGTGCGGTGGTTCCGGTTCCGGGGGACTGGTCTGCCGTGCGCCGCGTGCTGCCGATTCCCCGCTGCTTCTGCCCGAGCTGGTGCCGGCCGGGCCAGTGCAGTTCGTCGGTGATCTCCTGCTTGTACCCACCCTGGCGGGAATGACTGCGGTGGATCTGGCGGTCGCGCGCAGCATGACGGACGGGCCTGACGGCGGACTGCCCGTCGTGTTGTGGCCGGAGGGCGGCGCGCCGATCGATGCGACAGTGCCCTACGACATCATCCACCGGAAGGGGCCCGGTTCGGACTGTTCCCTGGTCGACGGAGTCATCGATCTCGGGGCGGCGCCCGCCGCCCTGCCGGTCGACGATGCAGGAGGCCTCCCCTCGTTCACGGTCGCGGTCCCTGAAATCGAGGTCTCCTGGAAGGACGGAGATCCAGACTGGGTGCTGGGGCCGCAGTGGCAGGGGGAGCTGCTCGATGCCCGCTGGGAGGCTCCGTACACGGTGTGGTGGCGGCCGGAGCTGCTCGCGGTCACGCCCGTCGATGCCTCGCCGTCAGCGGCGGCTGCGCTCGACCGGCTGCTGTCCTGCACGGGGCCGGGCGCACGGTTTCGCGGACAGGCCATCACGCTCCACGCCGGCCGTCGTACGGTGCTCGAGGGACAGCTCCGACTCCAGCCCTGGCCCCACGAGGTTGATGGGCTGCCCGGCTGTCTCGTTGACGTCTTCCTCGATGGCGAGGACCTCGGACCATACCGCCCCACCGACCAGAGTGGCTGGATGGACGTCCACCTTGCGCAGCTGGGAGGAACGAACCAACCGCTCTTCGTCGCACAGGGTGTGCCGTTTCCCGTCGGTATCGATGACGGTGAGCTGCTGGTCGAGACCCTGTTGCCGGGCGAGGTCGAGCGGGCGGAGTTCATCTTCGACGCTCCGGTGTCTCTGGCACTCGAAGATGCCTGGCCGACCGGTCTCGACCTGGTGCTCCGGGATGGCCCCCAGGCGGAGCGCCTTCGGCTCCCCGCCGATGACCTGCGGCTGGCTGATGTCCCCTCCCATACGGAGTGGTGGGCCCTGTCCGGCCTCGTCGTGCACCAGCCGGACGACGCGGGCCCGTCGACGCTCTGGACGCAGACGGACTGCGCCATCCCGGAAGGCAGCGAGGAGCGCCCGCCCGAGACGCCACCATCGTCGTCGCGGTGACCTCGTGGGATCAGGGCTCCGGGAGCCCGGCTCCTGCGATGCTCCGCCGTAGGCTCTCCATGAACATCGCCAGCATTTCAGGATCGCCACTGAGGCGAAGCTCGAGCTGCCATGCCTGCTCCGTGGCGCCCAGTCCAAGCTCGACGCCGACCGCCTTCATCCCTGGGAACATTGCTGCAGTGTCCATGATCATCGACACCGCATGGGTCCTCGCGAGGTCGTCCAGCGAGGGTCGCACCCAGGGATCACCGCGCCCGGTCGCCGCGTGGAGGGTCGCATCGGTGTGGGTGCCGACCACCACACGGTCGGCCTGCACCACGAACGTGAAGGTGCGCTTCGGCCCTTCGATGCGAAGGCCGCTCGGTCCCATCCGGGTCACGCGTGCGCCCCCTCGTTCGGCGATGCGCCCGATCGTC
>JAYYRS010000304.1:0-3825 GCA_036126975.1 Myxococcota bacterium | reverse complement strand
GTTCGGCAGGCTCGTGTCGAAGTAGGTGGCACCGGGCTCGACGGGGTCCATGGAGACCGGACGCTGGAGGCCCTGGACTACGACGGTTCCGACGGCCTGGTTCGTGGGGTACGGCACGCACTCGCCGGCCAGGTCGCATGTGAATCCTGGGTCGCAGCCGCCATCGCAGAAGGGGTTCTCCCGCCGCCAGATCGTGCAGTCGCCCTCGGTGAGCAGTTCCGTGAGGACGTCTGTGGGCACCACGCCATCTGCGACGGAACCGCTCACCGATGCATAGTCTTCGTTCGCGTCCACCGTAAACCGCCCGAACCGGCTCGACTGCTCGCAGGTCCCGGCGAGCCGCACCGTGGCGGGGTCCAGATCCGTCGTGCCGTCGGTGTCGGTGTCGGTGTCCGTGTCACCATCCCCGTCGCCCGCATCGCCCGCCGAGTCGTCTGCGGTGCCCTTGTCTCCGCAGGCGAGCATGCCCACCAGCATCCATGCCGTGATTGTCCGCATGTTTACTCCGATCGGCTCCAGCCGGGGTAGGGACGCGCCTGCTTCACCTCGAGCCGGCCGTCCTCTGTGATCTTGAATTCGGTGTCCATCGCGAAGAACCCCCCGCCGTCGCCGTAGACCGGCTGGAAGTATCGGTGGATCGCGTCCAGTGCAGTCCCGAGCTCGTAGAGCTCGGCGCTGGTGAGCACCGTGTGCCCCGTCGGGATGAGATTGCTGTGGTTGATGTAGACCACCGGCTGCCCGGGCAGGGTGTAGTAGTAGAGGAGCTGGTCGGTCGTGTCGCCATCTTCGGGTAGCACGACCGAGTTTTCACCACGTTGGACGTTGATGTAGAAGGCCGGCTCGAGCCCCGATGTGTCGAAGACGTTGCCGGTCACCGCCACGCCGTTCGCGCGTTCATCATCGTAGGAGGGGTTGACGAGGTTGGCCATTCCGACAAGCTCATGGTCGATGCCCCAGTACTCCCGCTCCTCCCAGGCCCGCGGGTTCCAGACGCTGGCCCACACCGCCTTGATGGCGGCCTCGACGTCCTCACCGTCCTCCTCCCAGGTGCCGGACCGGCTGGTGTACAGCCCAGCGCCAGTGAAGTTCCCGAGGTCCTCGGCGTTGGTTGAGGACCGGATGCGCAGCTTCCGCCGGTCGTATTCGCTGTTCTGCTTGGCCAGGAAGGCTGAGAGCAGGTCCGGCTCGATGGGCGCAGCCTGGATATCGTCCGTCAGCACATGCAGCAGGGCGGCGCGGCGCCGCGGGTCGCCCCACGCCGGGTCCGTGGTCAGCTCCGCGTAGCGCTCCCAGAGCCCGTGGCGCTCCATGTGGGCATCGTAGTGATGCACGGGGATGGCGAAGCACGGTGGCGTCGGGACGTCGGGGCCGACCTGCGTCATCGCCGCCATGTTCGTTGCCTTCCCCCCGAACACCGGCACGTTCGCGGCGATGGCGTCCGAGAGCGGGAGGTCGCCGTCGATCACGTCTTCACAGTCGGTGAGGGCTTCGATGGACGGGTCGAAGGGGGTGACGTCGAGGGGTTCCGGTCGGTTCTCGAGCCACCATGTCTCGGCTTCGGTCTCGCTCACCGACTCGATGCTCCAGCGCAGCGGCTCGACGGTGAGCTTTACCCAGGCGCCCTCGAGCTCCCGCAGGGAAGCGTCTTCCCAGGCCTCCCGCAGCGCCATGTTGGGCGTTCCGCGGTTCTGCGCAAGCACGTTGATGTGCGCGAGGGGAGTCTGGAACTCGCCGGTGATGGTTCCCGCCACGACGCTGATGTCGTTGGGGATTTCGTCGAGCACGACGATCTCCCGGTAGTTGACGAACTCTTCCACCTCCGCGGCCCGGTAGAAGCGGAGCTGGCCCATCGCCACGCCGGGGTTCAGCGGTTGATAGGAGATACCGGCGAAGAGCTCAGCAGTGCTGATCTGCTGGACGTCCGCGGGCAGGGTCCTGGCCACGGCCTCGATGGCCTCGGACGTCGGGTGGAACAACAGCGAATCACCGAAGAACGCGTTGTCCGCCACGGCCCGGTACGCCTGCGTGATCATCTCGGCGGATGCGGTGTCATACGGAGCAATCTCATAGACCCAGACATCGGGTTCCTCGTAGTGGGTCACGGCGCCGAGGAGGAACCGGCGGTCGGGCGAGTAGTACTCGGTTGCGTTGAACGAGCCGAGGTCCGGCACGATGGGCAGGCCGTCACCACTGAGGAACCGCGACGCATACTGGTAATGGATGGGGTACAGCCGGGAATTCGTGAAGACGAGCGCATCGTCATTCACCCGGTCCACGATGGTCTTGGTGGAGCGCGCCCCAGGGATGCTTGCGTCCAGCGGGTCCGATGCGAGCGCCTCGAAGTCGTCCCGACAGCCGATCGTGGGGCTCCCATCGACCTCGACGCCTTCCTCGAGAACGCACTCCCAGGTGCGCGGTGTCGGATCCGTCCCGCCATCGCGGTCGCTCGTGTCATGCCCCCGCCCGTTGCAGGCGACGAGGAGCGACACCGAGAGCACTGCGCGATTCATCGGCCCACCAGTTCGCCGTTCCACGTACGCACCCGATTGCCGTCGGGGATGCCGATGATGATCTCGCGCACCTTGAAGTTGTTGTAGGGCTCTGGCATGTCGATGGCGTCGGGACGCCAGCCCCCGACGCCCCGGCCCCACACGGCCCCGTGGCCGTAGCGGGTCTCGCTCTGGTCGAGCATGCTCTCGCTGACCTCTCCATCCGGAGAGATCCGATAGAGACCGGACGTCCAGTACTCCGGGACCCACAGGTAGCCGCAGGCGTCCACGGATACCGTGTCCATCCAGTCTCCCGGGAGGCTGGCGAAGACATAGGGTTCGGAGACCGGGTCCAGGGCCTCGTCCAGATCGATTGCGAGGAGGTCGCCGCCGGCGATCGTGCCGACATACAGGATGGTCGAGTCCAGGTTGAACCCCACGTTGTGGGAGAACCAGGCGTCGTCTTCCGGGCGTTGTGCGAGCATCGTCTTCTCGCCCGTGTCCGGGTCCACCCGGTAGACGTCCCCATCCGAGACGTAGAGCATTCCGTCGGGGCCGATGGTCACGCCGTAGATCCAGTAGAAGCCCTGCGCGATGATGGTCTCTGCGCCCGTGGGGCTGATTCGAACGACCGTCCCGTCGTCCGACTTCGCCACGAAGTAGTCGCCGGTTTCTTCGTCCCGGGCGATCTGCTCGACGCCCCACTGCCCGGGGACCCACGGCTCGCGGACGTCCTCATAGTCGGCCTTGACCAACGTCTGGCGACCATCCCAGCCGATGAGCCAGCCTTCGGTATCGAATGCGAGCCCGTGGTAGCCGCGGGCATGGTCGAGCGTCCGGTCGCCGAGGTTGAAGTCGAGCGGAGCGCTGCAGTCGTAGTCGACCGGCGGGTCGAGCTCCGTGTCGGTGTCGGTGTCGGTGTCGGTGTCGGTGTCGGAGTCCACATCCGCGTCGGTATCCGCGTCGGTGTCCGTATCGCTCCCACCTGTGTCGACGATGACCTCATCATCGTCGTCATCTCCGATTTCGGCGATGACGGGCACGCAGGCGGGGGCGAGCAGGGCGACGCCCAGTAGGACGTTCCGTCGGCTGTTCATGGGGACCTCCCGTTCCGGGGCAGCAGCGTAGGGGCCTCACGCCAGACCCGCAACGATGGCGGTGCCCGACCGGCCCAGAAAGCTCAGGACATGAAGTCGACGGCTACCGCAGCCGGCCCCTTGGACTTGAGCCATGCCAGGACCGCCTGATGCACGGGGTGCACCTGGTAGGACCGCATCCCATCGAGGTCGGCGTGTCGGGTGATCAGGACGAGGTGATAGGACCGGTCGCTGCGTGT
>JAYYRS010000303.1:0-5314 GCA_036126975.1 Myxococcota bacterium | reverse complement strand
GGGCGTGGCTTCCGGCCCCGCCTGCGATGCCAGGTCCCCCGCCAACGCTCCGATCCGAGGGTCGAGTCCGGGCGGGAGGGAGACCCAAGCGCCGCTCCGAAGGGCGGCCCGCTCTGCCCGTCCGACCCGGGTCGCGCCCGGCCCCTCGCCCATCGGCATCGAGAAGACCGTGTACTCCAGCCGCTCCGGGTCGCCGCGCCATCGATAGGTCCCCGAGGTGTCGACGCTCATCCCGTCGAGCCCCTCTGCATGGACGATCCGAGGCAGGCCGAAAAGGACCGACTCGCCCACCGGCTCCAGCACGATGGACTGGGTGATCACCGCGCCCGTCGGCCGTTCGATGCTGCTGAGGCGGACCTCGCCGCCGAGCGTGTGCGTCCAGCGTCGCCCGTCGAAATGGTCGAGCGCGACCCCACGGAAGTAGAACGGGCCCTCAAGCGGGACGCCGGCCGGACTCCGGACCCGGGCCCGCATCACCACATCAGGATTGTCGAGAATCGCTCCGAGGTCTCCCAGCTCGACGTCCTGGCCGAAGCCTGCCATGTCGCTGCCTCCGTCCCGTCCGCCCCCCCCCGCCCCGTCCATTCGCGGACTGCCCGCGAAGAAGGCCCCGGTCAGGACCAAAGACGCGGGCGCGAGCATCCAGAGCGTGCCGACCGCACCCCGAGCCCCCCCCGAGGCGCTGCGCTGGCTGGCGGCCGCCTCCTCGAGATGAACCAGGAGCAACGCTATCGGTGTCAACACCGCGGCGACGAGGAACAAGGGGGCAAGCCAGGCCGAAACGGTCAGGATGCAGGCCAGCAGAATGAGCAGCAGGGACAGGAGCAGCGTCACACGAGCATCGCCGGGGGACCGGCCGGTCCAGGCACGATGGACCTGGAGCCACGCAACCAGCCCGAGCCCCACCACCAGCCGCGTGGACGGGACCAGGGATGCCATCAGGGCGCATCCGACCAGCGCGAGCAGATTGGCGGCGCGCCATCGACGCAGCGCCGCCGTGTCCGGGTGTCGTTCGCGCACATGGCCGACGATGACCCCCATCGCCCCGGTCCCGGCGACGAGCGCAGCCGCACCTCCGGCGGTTGCGCATGCCGCGAGACCGGTGAAGACGAGCGCAGCAACGACCCGCCTGCGCTGCTGGCCGAGCCGTCCGGCGACCGCGCTCATGCGTCCCCCCGGCGAGGGGCGCGGGCCAGCTGCTCGAGGAGGTGTCGCCGCCATGGGTCTCCGGTGCGCGGTGGAAGGGCGAGACTGCCCAGGCGGAGCCCGACGGCGTGGCCCGCGCCGGTGTGGTGGACCACCTGCCCCGCAGCCCGTGAGAGGCTTCGCTCCCATTCGGCGCCGCGGTGCTCCTTCACCTCGACCATGACCGCGTCCGACATCTCCCGGTTCCGCTCCACGACCATCGGCTGCCCGGTCCGCGCCGTGGTCGGCCAGTGCAGGTCACGCAGGGGATCGCCGGGCATGTAGGGCCGCAGCCCCCGGAAGTCCCCGCTCGGTCCCACCTGCCGCTGGTGGGACCGGGCGCGCCCGCTGCCGGACATGCGACGCCGCGCCAGCCCCGGATGGGCATGCGGGAAGACCAGCAGGGACGCCGGCATGGGGAGTTCCCTCCACCGACGCATGAGGCCGAAGGGAAAGGTGCTCTCCACGACCAGGACGTCGAGCCGGACCGCACCGCGCTCCGGGAACGTCCAGCGCGCCGGCACGTCGATCTGCGCCCCCGGGGCGACCCGGAGTGCCCGCGCGATCGCCAGATCGTTCCCGTCCGGATCGACCTCGCGCACCAGCAAGGACCACGCTGCACCGAACCGCCGCACGTTGTGCACCTGGATGGTGCCCGAGGCGCTTCGCCCTGCCCAGGCCTCGTCGGGCAGGCGACGCGCCACGCGGACGCCTCGGAGGTTCCACTCCGCCAGGACGTTGTTCAGCACCAGGGCGCCAAGAAGGCTGCCCAGGACCATGTAGAGCAGGTTGTTTCCCGTGTTGAGCGCTGCGAGGACCACGGCAACGATGAGCAGGAGGAACCAGGCGCCCTCGCGCGTCGGTCTCGCCCGGACCCGGCGGCGGATCTGCGCCCCCACGTGCGGGGGGAGGACAGCGATGGCCCTGGACTCGGTGCGGCGCGAGAGCGCCTCGAGCCAGCGGCTCAGTCCGGAGCGGGCAGCTCCCACAGGAGCTCCTGGATGGCCTGGACCGCGCCATCTCCTGCCCGCTCTCCCGAGGAGCGGGACACCACCCGGTGGGCGAGCACCGGCACGGCCAGGGCGTGCAGGTCCTCAGGGATGACGAACGCGCGCCCGCGGACCAGTGCTCGCGCGCGCATGGAGCGGTAGAGGGCCTCGGCACCCCGCGTCGATACGCCCCGCAACAGCCGGGCATCGCTGCGGGTCCGGTGAACGAGTTCCAGCAGCAGGTCCTCGATCTCCGCGTGCACCGACACGCATCCCACGGCGCCGCACAGCGCCCGCGCCACCGTGGCGTCCAGCCCCGGAGGCGCCGACGCGGCCCGCTCCCGGCCGCTTCGCAGGATCGCGCGTTCGTGTTCCCGCCCCGGGTAGCCGATGCTGAGCCGCATCATGAAACGATCCAGCTGCGAGTCCGGCAGCGGAAACGTCCCGTGGAAGTCGTGGGGATTCTGCGTGGCGAGGACGACGAACGGGTCCGGGAGCGCGTGTCGCACACCATCCACCGTGACCTGGCGCTCGCTCATTGCCTCAAGAAGCGCAGACTGGGTCTTGGGGGTGGCGCGGTTGATCTCGTCCGCCAGTACGACGCTGGCGAATACGGGCCCGGGCCGAAACCGGAACCCACCGCCCTCTGCGTCCAGCACGTTCACGCCCGTGATGTCCCCTGGGAGCAGATCGCTGGTGAACTGGATGCGGGAGAGCGTGCCGCCCAGCGCGCCAGCCATGGCACCCGCCAGGGTGGTCTTCCCCACACCCGGGACGTCCTCGAGCAGCAGGTGCCCGCCGCCGATGACCGCGACGAGCGCGAGCTCGACGACATCACTCTTACCGAGCACGATGGCCTCGACGTGGTCCCGCGCTCGCTGGAACAGCGTCCGCGCTGCAGCGATGCCCGCGGCATCTCCGACAACGTCGTGCGTGGGGTCCCCATCAGCCACCGTTGAAGGTGCCCTCGGTGAGGAGTTCGTAGGTACACCCGGCCGGCACGGCTTCATCCTCCGACTCCACGACCTCGATCGTCTCGGTTCCCTCCCACTGGATGCCGTCCTCGAGTCCGCAACTGCCGGCGCCGGTTTCGTAGGTGGCCGTCCCGGTGATCTGCCAGCGGACCGGCCCGCCCGCGCGGTCGTCCTCCAGCCACACCGACGACTGGTAGCTGAGCTGGCAGCCCGTCCGCGTCCCCGAAGCAAAGCCCTCGCCATTGATGTAGATCGACACGTCCGCCTCCTCGAACAGGAGCCCGTACACGTAGGTCTCGTTCACGGCCCGACCGGCATCGATGCAGTTGGTGTCGAGCGTGCCCTCGTCTGTCAGGGCATTCGCGACATTGACGGTGTACTCCGCATCAAAGGCCAGGGTTTCGTCAGCCTTGCACGCGACGCCGACACCGGCGGCGAGCAAAAAGACGGCGCTGAGGTTCACTTGCATCGGAGCACTCCTGGGGCGCCCGGAGTATAGGCCGACCGTGTCGATGCAGCAGCCCTCTGGACGCACGCTGACCGCATCCTTATATTCCGCAGCCTTTCCGCGCGCGGGCCACTCGGATTTCCGTGGACCGCCGCATCACCGGATTCTCGGAGAATCTCGTGGCCGAAGAAACCCCATCGAACCTCTACGTCGCCCGCGAGGACGACCTCGCCTCCCTCAAGGAGCACTGGGCCGCCGCCCGCGATGGCGATCCGCGCGCCGTCCTGCTCCAGGGACCGCTGGGCGCGGGAAAGCGCGCCATGATGGGTGAGCTGACCCGCGCCGCCCTCGGCGAGGACGAGGACACCCTCATCTGGCGCGTCGGCATGAGCGATGAGCAGGACGGCACCCAGTCCCTTGTGCGGATGTACGCGGGTCTGTTCCAGGCCCTGCACAAGTCACCGCTGGTGCGCGGCCGGGTCGAGATGGCCCTGAACGCTGCACTTCCCCACCAGCCGCAACGGGTCCAGAAGTGGTACCAGGCCTTCATTGAAGGTCTGAAGCAGGGCGCCCCGAAACCGGGCAACCAGGAGTTCCAGGTCATCATGCCTCGGGACAACCCGCTCATCGGCCTGGTCGAGGTCGCCACGGCAATCGCACGCAAGTTCCCGGTCATCTTCGAGATACAGAACCTGCACAACTCCCAGTCGCTCGCCATCCATGCCTTCGTCGAGGCCGTGCTGCATGAGATCGAGGGCGACGACGTCGACGACGACCCGATGCATCTGCTGATGGTCCTCGGCGTGGAGCCCGCCGATGACGTGGGGAAGACCTGGATGTCCCTGCCGCTCGTCGACCTGCTCGAGCGGCGTGCGGACGACCTGGACGTCGTCGACCTGCAGCGCTGGGGCGAGGAAGAGGTCGGCCGCTACCTCACCGCCAAGGGTCTCACGTCGAACGCCGCAGAGATCGCCCGCATCGCCGACGGCCTGCCCGGGTTCGTCGCAGAGCTGGTCGACTGGCTCGAGGCGGAAGGCCGCCTGTCCGACGACCTGACGGGCATCAGCCTCTCCGACGTCGCGGACACGACGCCCGATGCCGACGAGCTCGAGGGCGACGATGACGAACCCGCAGACAGCGACGAAGGGACCCCCGGCAACCGCAAGAAGGCAACCGCCGGTGACGCCGAGCGGGTGGCCTACCTCGCCGCGCTGCTCGGCCTCAGCTTCCCGAGCGGGCTGCTCGCCGACATGGCTGGTTTCGAGCGCGAGAGCGTGGACGACCTCCTCGATGCGACGGAGGGCATCTACAAGGAGCTCCAGTTCTCGAAACCCCTCGGCACGTGGATCTACCAGTTCCACAAGGCCCTCCTCCGCGAAAGTGTCCTGCAGCGGCACCAGACCGACGAGGACAAGCAGCTCGCAGCGCGCGTCTGCGCCTTCATGGAGCGGTTCCTCGTTGGCCGCGGCTATCCGTACCTGGTGAAGGCTCTCCGGGTCTACGCCGCCGCCGACCAGCCGCAGAGGGCCGCCGTCCTGCGGTCCATGGCGCTGGGCGCCGACCAGCCGCAGGTCTGGGCCATGCTCCACGACCACCTCAAGTACTTCGACGACACCGCGTGGCCGACCCCGATGCGACGCACGGTCTACATGCATCTCGTGGATCGGATGGTGAAGGGCGGAGACGTCAACCAGACCGAGGGCCTCTGGAACGAGGCC
>JAYYRS010000302.1:0-11386 GCA_036126975.1 Myxococcota bacterium | reverse complement strand
GGGTGTTCACCGATGCTGCCCTTTCGCTCTACCCGCCCGACTACTGGCGCTATGCCTTGATGGCCCGCGTGCCCGAGTCCTCCGACGCGACCTTCACCTGGGATGAATTCCAGGGCCTGGTGAACAAGGACCTCGCCGACGTGCTCGGGAACTTCGTGAACCGTGTGCTGAAGTTCACGCGATCGAAGTTCGGCGAGGAGATCCCCAGCGGCGGCACCCCCGGGCCGGCCGAGGTGCAGCTGCAGGTCGATCTCACGGACGCGGTCAATGAGTATACGGAGTGCTTCGGGACGCTGGAGTTCCGCAAGGGCATGGCCGCGCTGCGGCGCCTGTGGACCATCGGCAACCTCTACATCAACGACCGTGCACCGTGGAAGGTGATCAAGCAGGACCGCGACGAGGCGGCGATGATCATCCGGACCTGCATGAACCTCATCCATCTCTTCGCCACGGCGGCCGCACCGGTCATTCCCCACATGAGCCGGGACCTTCTGGGTGCGTTCGACGAGCAGGACGCGCCGCTGCGCGTACCCGAGGCCCTCCTCGGTCTCGACACGCTCCCGGCGGGCAAGCCGTTCACCGTCATCCCACCCATCGTGGCAAAGATTGCCGATGAGGAGGTTGCCGCCCACGAGGAGCGCTTCGGCCGGTGACCCGGACGGGCTGCCGCCAGCCAGTACCCGCAAGCCCCCCTTCTGCCGCTCTCGCGCGATAGGACCGATGCCCGCCCTGGAGGCCCCGTGTCCGACATCGCCACGCTCCGCGACCGCGCCGCCCGCTGGGCCGCCGCAGACCCCGACCCCGAGACATCCAGCCAGACCCGCACCATGGTGGAGCAGGGCGACGATGCTGCATTGCGGGCATGCTTCGGCGCGCGGCTGGGCTTCGGGACCGCGGGGATCCGCGGCACGATGGGTCCGGGGCCCAATCGGATGAACCTGGCGCTGGTGCGCCAGGTCACCTGGGGCCTCGCCCGATACCTGCTGCGCACCTGTGGTGCCGACGCGCTGGTGGTCGTCGGTCGAGACGGCCGCAGGAACTCGGCACGCTTCATGGAGACCGCCGCCCGGCTGCTCGCGCACGCCGGGCTCCAGGTCCGGGTCTACGACGGTGTGGTTCCAACGCCCGTGCTCGCCCACGCCGTGAAGGCCCTCGGCGCACAGGCCGGTGTGATGATCACGGCATCACACAACCCGCCCGATGACAACGGATACAAGGTCTACTGGGGCAACGGCGCGCAGATCGTGCCGCCCCACGATGGAGGGATCGCCGCCGAGATCGCTGCGATCGGCGGACCCTGGGGCGTACCCACCGAGCTCGCGCCCGAGGATCGCATCCAGCCGGTCCCGGCCGAGGTCGATGCGGCATACGAGCGGAAGGTACTGGCGCTGCGGGTCCACTCCGAGACGGGCATCAAGGCGGTCTACACCGCCATGCATGGCGTCGGCTGGGCGTGGATGGACCGCATCGCACGCGCAGCCGGTCACGCCCCGCTGGTGCCAGTGCCGGAGCAGGTCGAGCCAGATGGCGCCTTCCCGACCGTCGCATTCCCCAATCCCGAGGAGCCCGGGGCCCTCGACCTCGCCAAGGCGACGGCAGCGCGGAGCGGAGCGGAGCTGATCGTGGCGCATGACCCGGACGCCGATCGCCTCGCGGTCTGCGTGCCCGACGGCGAGGGATGGCGGCAGCTCACCGGCAACGAGGTCGGAATCCTGCTCGCAGATGACCTGCTTGCGCACGGTCCCCCCCATGAACGCCGTCTCGTCGCGACGACGATCGTGAGCACCTCGCTCCTCGGCCGGGTGGCGGAGCTTCATGGTGCCCACCTCGCAGAGACCCTGACCGGCTTCAAGTGGATCGCGAATGCCGCGATCGACTGGGATGGGCCCTTCGTCCTCGGATTCGAGGAGGCACTGGGCTACTCCGCCGGTCCGGTCGTGAGCGACAAGGACGGCGTGAGTGCCGCCATGTTGTTGCTTGACCTCGCCAGCTGGTGCCGTGCCCGAGGCGTCACCATGCTTGACCATCTCGCAGACCTGTACCGGCGCATCGGCTACGCCGCGTCCCACCAGTTTGCCCTGAAGCTGCCCGGCGCCGAAGGCAAGGCCCGCATCGCAGAGATCATGGACGGCCTGCGCGCTGCACCGCCCACCATGCTGGCGGGGGCGACCGTGCACACGGTCCGGGACGTACAGACGGGCCTCGCGACAGACACCGCGACCGGCTCGACCCGGCCGCTCGACCTCCCGAGATCGAACGTCCTCGCATTCGATCTGGACGACGGCGGGCGCGTTCTTGCGCGCCCGTCTGGAACGGAGCCCAAGGTGAAGTTCTACTTCGAGGTGCGCGCGCCACTCGCGGTGGGAGAGCCACTCTCAGCGGCAGAGCAGCGGGCTGCCACGCGGATGGCCGAGCTCGAGGCTTCCTTCCTTGCCCACGCCGGGATCTGAGGCCAGACGGGCATCCGCGGCGCCGGGTTCCTTGCTCGCACCATCGCTGTGCCGAGACCGGCGGTCGCCGGGCGCCGCAGGGTCGGTCAGGGCTCGTCGCAGGGTCGGCGGGTGTCCGCCCCTGCCAGGGCCGACCATGCCCCGAAACCGTCTCCACAGGCACCCCGCAACATCCCGCGGGTGTTGAAGGGCAGCACCGGCGGCCCCTGCCTCCCTACGGCGATGAGACCACCCTTGCCCTGCCAGCGGGGCAGCTCCTCGTGCACGACCCGTGCCGCCGCTGCGCTCACATCGAGTCCGGCAAGCTCGATCAGGTCGGCGATCCGACCCGCCACATGGGCCTGGATGAAGCGCTCGCCGT
The DNA here is from genome assembly GCA_036126975.1 of Myxococcota bacterium. Classification (GTDB taxonomy): domain Bacteria; phylum Myxococcota_A; class UBA796; order UBA796; family UBA2385; genus JAYYRS01. Next base: position 8,575 of record JAYYRS010000302.1, on the reverse strand, counting down.
GTCCCGTGGCCGACACCGCACAGGTGGTGTCGCATGCCCAGGTACCCGCGCCGATGACCGGAGAGTCTCCCACCCGTCCCGGCCACTTGGCGGTCATCCCGCCCGTGGAGGTTGCCGCGGCCAGGTGACCCGCCGCGTCGCGCGCGACCGCACCCACGGTGCCCCCTCCATCGTGGTCGAGCGTGACCCGACCTGCAGCGCGCGCCTTCGACAGGTCCGCGACCCTTCGTTCCGTGCGAAACCACGCAGCAGCAGGGCGCGACAGACCTGCAGACCGGGCGATGCGGCGCGCACCGGCTCCGACCATGAGTACGTGAGGGGTGTGCTGCATGACGTGGGCCGCGAGCCGGGCCGCATGTCGTACCCCGGCCACGGCGCCGACGGCGCCGCATGCCCGGTCTCGACCATCCATCACGGCCGCGTCGAGCCGAACGCGGCCCGCTGCGTCCAACACCGCGCCACGACCCGCGTTGAAGACCGGGTCATCTTCGAGCACATCCACGGCCGCGAGGGTGGCATCGAGTGCTGCACCGCCAGCCCGCAGCACCGCCGCGCCGGCCCGGAGTGCGGCCTGCAGCCCCGCGTGGCGCGCCGCACGCGCATCCGCACCCAGCTCGTCCGCGTGGATGTCCCCCGCACCGCCGTGGACGGCAAGCGCCCATGTCATCGGTCCAACGCCTTCACGGGAATGGCGAACCTCTCGATATAGCTCGCGTACTCGGCGTGGATCGCTGCGGGATCCAGGTTCCACTGCTCGGCGCTGTATCGATGCTGGCCGCGCTTGTCCTTCCGGCCATTGTCGAGCCATGACTGCATTGCAGCGTCCGCATCCGCCGTCCGGGGCAGGCCGAAATGCGCCTGGATCCGATGGACCATCGAGAGGGGATCCTGAACGAGGTCGGTGAAGTCCACGTCGAAGAAGGACGACGGGTTGCCCACGGCGTCCCGCGCGCCCATTGCACGCTCTACGCCGACCCGGAACCGGTCCTGGATGTGCGCGCCGATCGCGGGCCGGTCGATCCGCCCGAACAGCATCCGGCGCTGCAAGGAGGACAGCGAACAGTAGGACGCCACGCTCGCGACAGGATCCCGATGGGTCCACACCACACAGGCATCGGGGAAGACCGCCAGCAGTGCATCGACGAACCACAGGTGCTCTGGACACTTCAAGAGGAAGTGCCGGGTCCGGGTGTGGTGCGCAAGGATCTGCAGCTGGCGCTTGTAATACCGGTACGCGGGCACCATGTCGCGTCCCATCATCCAGTCGCCGAACTCCCGGAAGTCCGCGGTGAGATCGTAGTTCATCACCTGGAAGGCGTTGAAGAACAGCGGCCAGCACTCTTCAGCCGTGTCCACACCAAGCTGATGGATGTGCTTCTGCTCGGGGGCGACGAAGTACGCGGCCTTCACGATCGTTTCCGCCCGGCGTCTGCGCAGCTGGACATCCCGCTCGGGGTCGGGATGCGCCGGGACGGGCGCCGAGAGTTCCCAGAAGCGAAGCGGACGCAGCGTCTCGGTCTGCGACATCAGGTTCTGCAGGAGCGTCGTCCCCGTGCGCGGAAATCCCAGGATGAACAGGGGCCGCTCGATCGGGATGTCCTCTACCTCGGGGTGCCGACGGATGTAGTCCTCGATCCAGAGGCGGTTCTGCACCGCCTTCACGCAGATCTGGCGGGTGCTGAAGCGCGCGATCCCGGTCAGGTCCTTGGACCGTGCCGACGCCAGGAGCCGACGCATGGGCTCGACGAAGTCCTCCTCGCCCCAGTCCGTCAATCCGGTCCTGCGCCGGGCCTCGTTCAGGATGGCGTCCGCATCAAGCTGGGTCGCGGGCAGGCCGAGTCGATCCATCCCCGAGAGCACGGCATCAATGGCCTTGAACAGCGGCGTGTACTCAAGTTGGGTGACGGTGTAGTCGGACACGGCGCGGGGGCTCGGGTGGGTGGGACCCGGAAGCATAACGCCCGCCCCGCGAGCGATGGGGATGCAGGCATCGCCTGCCCCTCTCCGCCCAGACGTGGTAGGTCGTCCCCATGTGGATCCGTGTCCTCGTTGTTGCCGTGCTCGCCTTCCTCGTGTGGTACGCCGTGCGCGACCTCATCCGGGCCAACCCCCAGCTGTTCGGCCGCGCGACCGCAAAGAAGCGCCTTCGTGGCGTCCGTTCCGGAACAGGCGCACCCAAGCCATCGGGGCAGGTCCTTTCCTTCCGGCGAAAGCCCCACACGGTGCTCGGCGTCACCGAGGATGCCACGCTGGATGAGGCGCGAGCGGCCTGGGCCCGCCAGAAGGCTGAGAACGACCCCGAGATGCTCTCCGGGATGAGCGACGACCTCCGCAGCATGGCAGAGGTTCGCTGCCGGGAACTCGACGAGGCCTGGCGGGCGTTTCAGGAAGAGCGCAGCTGACCGATGCTCCCTGTGCTGTTCACCTTCATCGCACCGGTGTTCGCCAACGGCCAGACGACCCACATATGGATCACCCGGCACGCGATCGAGCATCTCGACGACGGACCGCTCAAGGAGCTCGTGACCGAGCCCGCCAACGAAGCAGCGCTGGTGCACGGCGCCATGTTTCCCGACGGCGGCTACCCGCTGGGCCACCCCTATGCAGAGGATGCCCACTGGGAGGGATTCCAGGGCGACTATGAGGCATGGATCCAGGATCGACACGCCTCGCCATTCAGCGACGAAGGTGCCCAGCATGTCGCCTTCCTGCTCGGACTCGGCAGTCACGGAATGGCGGATCAGACCTTCGACGCCTTCTACTTCAACTGGTCGAGCATCACGGACGCCGACTTCGGCTGGGCCCAGGGGGAGAGCTTCGACGAAGCAAGCGACTTCATCGTCGCCAGCATGCATGGCGCCCAGGAGGTTCCGGCGCGATGGCTGCCACGGGACACCCTCGTCGAACTCTTCGTGGCGCGGGGGATCGACGTGGATTCCGATACGCTCGATGACGGGCAGGGGCTGCTCGAGGCGGCCGTCGCGCTGGTCGGCCTCGGTGCGCGCAATCCGGACCTCGTTGATGCCTATGCCGCGATGTTTCCCTGGGGCGGCGCGCACCTGGATGATCCCCACCTCCCTGGAACACCGACCTGCGGAGGTGCGTGGGTCGCCCGGTACTGGGAGGAGGTGTACGCCCGCCTCCTCGGCGCGGAGCGTCCACGGCCCCTGCTCGGGACATGGCCCGACCACGGAAGCCTCGGCCACATGCGTGACCACACCCAGCCCGAGGCGCGGGTGTCTCTCCTCTTCCCCGTGGGCCTCGCGACCGGTGTCCCCGACCCGGAACTCTTCTCTGTCGAAGACGCCGAGGGGACGCCGCTCCCGTTCGACGTCTGGGTCTACTACGGCTCGGGGTCCCACGTGGTCCACCTCGTGCCAACCGCGGACTGGCCGGAGGAGGCCGACCTGACGGTGACCGCGCATGCCGGCATCCCGTACCGGAACGGCGAGGAACTCGCCCAGGATGTCTCTTTCTCCTTCAGCACCCGCGTGCCCACCGGCCCGTCCGACGCGGGCAAGGACGACGCCGGCCGGGAGGCTGGGCGTGCATGCACCAGCGGCCCCCCCGCGCCCGGACTGGTGGGCCTTGGAATCGCCCTGTTCACCCTGGGTCGCCGACGCCGCTGAGGAGGGCATCCGCGAGCGCACCCGAGACGTCGAGCCCGGCGATCTCCTCCAGCCAGAGCCACTCCCCAGCCGGGTTGAGCTCAAGGAACCAGAGCCGCCCGTCCGCGTCCTCGAGCATATCGACTGAGGCATGCGCAAGACCGAGGGCCTGGCAGAGGGCGATGAGCCGGTGGACGGTCGGTCCGGGCAGGGTGGCGGGACCCCACCGGGTCATGAGCCGCCGGGCGTCTCGCCTCCAGTCGACGGGTGCCCTGTCCTCCCGCGGCAGGCCAGCGACCATCACGCGCTCGCCGACCACCACGGCGCGAAGCTCCCGCACCGCCGTGATGGCCTGCTGGAAGACCATGGGCGAGGCCGCCAGTCCTCCGAGATCATCGAGGTCGGCGGGCCCGAGCCGATGGGTGTGCACGACCCTGGGCCCGTCCGGCGTCGGCAGCGAGAACGAGTGGAGCATCTTCGCGACCAGCCCTCCGGAGTGCCGCGCCGCAAGGGCGCGCACGGCGGACGGATCATTGGTCACCCGGGTGGCCGGCACGTCGAGTCCGAGCCCAGACGCCACCCGGAGCTGCCAGAGCTTGTCACGCGCACGCTCGACCGCCCACGGGCGCCCGAGCATCGGCGAAACCAGTCCGTCCAGCATGGCCCGGAGCGCAGCACGGGACTCCCCGATGCAGGCGGCACGCTCGGCCAAGCCCAGCCCCGCGACGGACAACCCGTGCCCGACTGCAAGCCGACGGACCCAGGTCGCCTTGATCGCATCCAGCGAAAGCGTTCCCGATGGGAGCCGGAGCGTTCCGCTCCCGCGCGTCGGATCGACCGCGGCGCCCACTGCTGCCGGGAACTGGTCGGAATCGAGACGAATCACCGTGCCATCGCGCGCACGCACCGCGGCAGCGACCCGCCCTGGTGCGGGGTTGTCTCCGCTGTGGGTGACGATGAGGACCGTCACTCCGCCCCCGTCGCAAACCGCCACGCCGCGCGGGCCCCGGCTCCCGCGAGGGGCAGCGCGGGCTGGGGCAGGGCAGCCCAGTGCCGACACCCTGCCGTGAGCAGTCCGTCATTGCCCGCGAGGGCGCGCTCGAGCCGGGGTCGGCCCGCGCCGTACACCATGCCCAGCAGGCGGTTGCGGACCCACAGATCCCACCCCAGCCGACCGTGCGCAGAGGCGGTCTGCCAGCGGGCGAGGCGTGCGGGCGTGCGGGGTCCCCGCGTCAGGAAGCGACCTGCCGCAAAACCGGACTCGATCGCCTGGGCGATGCCCTCTCCGGAAATGGGGTCGATTCCGGCCGCCTCCCCCACGAGCAGCCTGCGTCCCTGCACGACCTGCGTCCGCGGCTCCCAGCCCCGCTCCGCGAACCGCTTGCGTCGGCAGGCCGAGAGGTCGAGTCCCTTGGAGTCCATGTACGCGCCGAGAAGAGCCTCGAGGTCCGCCTCACCCTGACCGGGCGAGAGTCCGTCCACCTGACCGGCCCTGGCCCGGAGGACATAGACCCCGCGACAGACCAGCGGCTCTCCATCCACGAGTGTGGGGAAGTCCCACAGGTAGCCCGGCAGACCGGGGTCCCGCGCATCGAAGTGGAGGGTGTCTCGCGGTGGATCCCCCGCACCCGCGGGGCTGTCGACCTCGAGCACGGCGGCACGCAGTCCGCCAGCGTGAAGGCCGAGCGACCTGCGCACGCGACTGCCCACCCCATCCGCCCCGACAAGCACGCCGGCGCGGCGCGGACCCGCATCGGTCTGCACCAGTACGCCGGAATCGTCTTCATGGAGTCCGGTCATCGCGACGCCGTCCTCGACCACCACGCCAAGCCGTGCAACGCTCTGCGCAAGCGCGTGGTCGAACTCGATCCGACGAATCACCCGCCCGATGGGCGCGCCCGGCCTCCCCAGCATCTCCGCCTGGCTCGTTCGCAGACGGATGGCATTCACCCGCACCTCCGGGACGTCGGGCGTGATCCCGAGTCGCTCCAGCAACTGCCAGCCCCGGTCGCCAAGTCCGCCCGCGCAGAGCTTCTCCCTGGGGTAGCGGGCCTTCTCCAGTACGCGGACCCGCCCCCGCAGCGCGGCGTCATGCACGACGAGGGACGCGGCCGCGACGAGGCCGGCTGGACCGCCCCCTACGATGATGACCTCGTCCGCCATGGGCGATTCCTACCGGTTGCCGCGTGCCTCTGCAATCGCCCGACCGACCGCCTTGAGGCAGGGGCCAGCAAGGTCGCGCGGGACCTCCGCGCAGAACGCGTCTGCGTCGGCAGGGAGGGGCACCCCATGGACGAAGCCCAGCCGGAACCAGTGGCGCCAGAACCGGTCGTCCAGGTCGGTTGCACCATCCAGCCGCCGCGCCCACGCTGCGTGGAGGACGCGGCCACGTTCGAGGGCACCTCCGACGTCCGGCCCATGCCAGACCCCGGCAAGTTCCGGGTCCCACAGGTGCTGGGCACAGGCATTGCGGAAGCGTTCCACCGAGAGGCACAGCCGCGCCGCCGTGTCCGGATCCCCGCTGCGCATGCTTTTCTCTGCGGCCCGGAACCGGCATTCGTCGGCCCATACGCCATGCTCCATGCCGGCGCACAACCCCTCCACTGGCGTCCCCTCCGCCATCCGACGCTCCGCAACGACGACTCCGCAGTCACCGCGGAGGTCCGGGTCCGACAGGATCCCGCACGCCGCAGGATCGCGCATTTCGGGATCGGCAAGAAGGGCTGCGTAGACCTTCGCCTCATCCGCACGTGTCGTCGCAGGCCCGCCGCACGCGAGCACCAGCGCAGCAGCCCCCAGCACCGTCACGCCCGCGGGTCCAGGAGCACCTTCATGCCACCGGGCGCCCGGGCGCGCGCCAGCGCCTGGATCCCCTTCTCCAGCGGCAGGCGCGCGGTGATGAGCGGCGTGGGATCGATCAGGCCGGCTGCGAGCAGGCGCAGCGCCGGTTCGAACGGACCACAGCGAGAACCCACCAGCCTGACCTCGTCGACAACCCATGCCGTCGGACGCGCCGCGCCGAGTTCGTGGACGGTCGTCTTCATCACAAGCGTCCCTCCCGGGCGGACCAGCCGTGTCGCCGTTTCCAGGCCCGCCGGGCTCCCCGTACAGTCGACGACGATGTCCGCACCCGCGAGACCATCTGCCTCCGCCGCATGTACAGGGGTGATTCCGGGCGGCAGCAGGGCCAGCTTCTCGGGCGAGCGGGCCGTGCCGCTGACGTCGGCACCCGTGAGCGCGAGGACCCGCGCACAGAGCTGTCCGAGGCGACCGAGACCGAGAACCACCACCCGGTCGCTTGGCTTGACATGGACCTGCTCCACGATGCGGCATGCGGCCGCCAGCGGCTCGACAAACACGGCGGCTTCGTCTGGTACGGAGGCCGGGACGGTGTGGAGGTTGTCCACCGGCAGCCAGAACTCTTCACTGAAGGCGCCATCTCGTCCGACGATCCCCAGGACCGTCCGGGAGGGGCAGTGGGTGGGTCGCCCGGACACGCACGTCGGACAGGTGCCGCACGGCACGTTGATGCGACCCACCACCCGGCGTCCCACGAGATCAGGGTCCGGACAGTCGAGCACCTCCGCCACGAACTCGTGTCCGAGGACACCTTGGAAGCCCATGTACCCTCGGACGAGCTCGAGGTCGGTCGCGCAGACCCCCCCGAGCCGAAGCGAGAGGCGGGCCTCCCCGGCGCGCGAGACGGGCCGGAACGCGGTGTCGATGAAAGGACCGTCAGGCCCGAGGCAGAGTGCGCGCATTGGGCCTCCTTGCCCCCCGCCTTCTATCTCCGCGCCGGTCGATGCCCCACGATCGGCGTCACTGGATGGCCCGGAGCAGGTCTTCGTGGGCCATGACTCCCACCGTGACATCCCGCACCGAACCGTCCGGCGCGATCACCACCGTGGTGGGGAGCGTGGAGACACCGTACTGCCTGACCATGTCCCCCGTACCGAGAACCACGTCATAGGAGATGCCCAGGCCCGCAGCGGCCCGCCGCACGGACGCGGCATCGCCGGAGTCGACCGCGACGCCGAGCATCCCGACCTCGGGATGGGCAGAGTGGAAACGAGAGAAGTCGGGAATCTCCTGCCGACACGGTCCACACCAGCTCGCCCAGAAGTTGAGGATCAGAAGCCGTCCCTCGAAATCCGACAGCGCCACCGTGTCGCCATCGGGCGTCGCGAGCACGAATGGAGGCGCCTGATCCGGAATTTCAGGGCGGTCCTGAACCAGTCCCACGACGAGGAAGACCGCAGCTGCGATCATCAGGGCCAGTCCCCAGTCCTTCACCATGCGCTGCAAGCACTCCTCCCCTGCGCATGCAGCAGGCTGCCCACCATCCAGCGCTGCGTCAATGCCGACCCGTGACGGGACGTGCTACCTTTCCGCCCCCGTCAGAGGAGGAACCCAATGATCGGACCGACCGCCGCGCTGTTCCTGGCTGCTGCCTCCACCTCCGCACATGCTCTCACCCCACCGGCAGGGTGGACCGCCACAGGACCCCACCGCGCAGTGCGCGATGCCAACAACCCGACCATGGGTGAGGTCCGGGAGTTCAATCTGTCGGGCGGCAGCGGCAATCCCGCAGAGCTCAACATGATGCTCAAGGCAGCCGGCGCCGAGCCCAAGTCGCTCAATCCGGACGGCAGCGGAGCGATCGGGATCCTGTTCAAGGACAAGCGCCTGGGCCGCGCGCGGTTCAAGTCCACCGAGGGCGGAGGCGTATGGATGGTCGTGATGGCCGCGCCAGAGATCGCCACGGCCATGGACCCGGATGCGGTCCTGACCGCGGCGTTCACGCCCCAGCCGGCGGTCGCAGGCTGGGGGGGGCAGGCCGCCACGCCCATGGCGCCTGGCGGCGACGGTGCACCCTGGGGCCCTGCCGGCATGCCCGCGGCCGTCTCCGCAACGGCACCGACGCCATCGTGGGCCGAACCCGCAGCGGCACAGCAAGGCGCATGGGG